>NZ_AKJR01000137.1:0-20204 GCF_000282235.1 Pseudomonas sp. GM24
AGACTTTCAAGTCGATGTATAACGCCAAAACAACCCGGTCAGTCCCCTCTCCCTCTGGGAGAGGGCTAGGGTGAGGGAAACAGTCGACGCGGTATCAGACAATAGCGCGGTAGCCTTCGATTTCGTCCGGCCACGCCGTGAGGATTTCGAAGCCCGTCTCCGTCACCGCCACCATATGCTCCCACTGCGCCGACAACGACCCATCCTTGGTCAGCACCGTCCAGCCATCCGGCATGTTCTTCACATGACGCTTGCCGGCATTGAGCATCGGTTCAACGGTAAAAATCATCCCCGCCTTCAACTTCATCCCTTGATCGGGAAAGCCGTAATGCAGAATCTGCGGCTCATCGTGATAGACCTTGCCGATCCCGTGCCCGCAGTACTCGCGCACCACGCTGAAGCCTTCCTTCTCCGCAAGGCTCTGGATCGCGTGGCCGATGTCGCCCAACGTCGCGCCCGGTTTAACTACGCGAATACCCGCGCACATGGCGTCATAGGTAGTCTTGATCAGATGCTGTGCTTCAGGTGTTGCCTCGCCGACCACGTACATGCGGCTGGTATCACCGAACCAGCCATCCTTGATCACCGCGATGTCGAGATTGACGATATCGCCATCCTTCAGCGGTGTGCCCGACGGGATGCCGTGGCACACCACATCGTTGACCGAAGCGCAGACGGTTTTCGGAAAGCCGTGATAACCGACGTTGGCCGGCACTGCTTTCTGCACGTTGACGATGTAGTCGTTGCACAGCTGATCAAGCTGATCAGTGGTGACCCCCGCCTTGACGTGCGGCACCAACATCGCCAGCACTTCAGCCGCGAGTTTGCCGGCAGCGCGCGATTGAGCGATGTCGGCCGGGGTGTTGATCTTGATCTGGTTTCTCATGCGCTGACGGCTTCCTGAGTCAGTTGTTGCAGATCCAGCCCGCCGTTCTGTTCGGCGCGGATCAGCAAGCGGCAAATGGCGCTGTGGTCGAGGTTGGGGTGCAGTTCGGCGAGCATGCCGATGCGCATCCAGTGCTCGGCCTGCGCGTTGATCGAGCGGCTGAGGGCGTTGCTGGAGATACGCAGGTTCTCGTGCATGTCCTCTGAAATCTTTACGATGCCCATATATGGATCCGATACGATATGTATATGGATCGTATATTAGCCAAGCCTTACGCAGAATTGCAAATCAACCCAGCGCCGCATCGAAAAACGATGAGATGAGCCGACTGGAACGCCGCTCAGCCAGACAGTACAAATACGTTTCCGTAAAAAGCGCTTCGCCCTCGATTCTGATGGTGCGGATGTTCGGGTCAGCAATGAACTCCGCTTCCGACACCACACCCAGCCCCAACCCGCGCACCACCGCTTCACGCAGTGCCTCACGACTGCCGATTTCCATGGCAATGCGCGGTTTGACCTGCGCGGCAATCAGCGCCTGTTCCAGTACCAGCCGCGTGGTCGAGCCGGGTTCGCGTTGCAGCAAACGCTGCCCTTCCAGCTCCTCCAGCCGCACGCTGCCCCGATTGGCCAGCGGATGCTCATGGTGCGCAAACAAGATGATTGCGTGCCGCGCATAACGCACTGAACTCAACGCCGGATCATCCTGACGCCCAGCCAAAACGGCGATATCTGTCACGTAATTTTCCAGATCCGACAACACTTGCGCCGAGTTGCCGACGCGGATCGACACGTCGATGTTCGGGTGTTGTTGCAGGTAGCTGTCAACCATCTCGATCACATGAAACGGCCCCACCGCACCAACCTTGAGCTGGCCACTGTCGAGCCGCCCGGAGTCGCGCAGCAGGTTGTGCGCTTCCAGCTCCAGCAAGGCAATCCGTTGCGCGATCGGCAGCAACTGCCGCCCAACATCCGACAGCTCGATGCGCCGCCCGCGCCGATGAAACAGTTCGACATTGTGCTGGCGTTCCAGGGCTTGCACCTGAGTGGTCAGCGTCGGCTGGCTCAATCCCGACGCCCGCGCCCCGGCACTGAAACTGCCGTGGCGGGCGACAGCGAGAAAGGCCCGTAGTTTGGCGCTCGACATCCATAGACTCCATCAATAGTTAGCTGTCGTTTCGCATATTGAATTGATTGAATGACTGTCACGTGACAGACCTAGCCTGTGGCAACTCCCAACCACACCGTGGAATGCCATGAAAACAATCAAACAGTTTCTGCGTGTCGCCAGCCTCACCGTTATTGTCTTGGGCGCCAGCCAGGTCTGGGCCAAGGACAAACTGACCATAGGCCTGATTCCCTCCGAAGACTCCCAGGCAATGATCGAATCGAGCAAGCAGGTGCTCGACGATCTGCAAAGCAAAATCGGCATGCCGGTGGTGCCGTTCGTGGCCACCGACTACAACGGCATCATCGAAGCGCTGCGCTCGGGCAAACTCGACGTCGCCTATCTCGGGCCGTTCTCCTACGTGCTGGCGACCTCGGTGGCGGATGTCGAAGCGTTCTCGGTGGCGGTGACCAAGAAGACCGGCCAGAGCGCTTACAAAAGCGTGATTCTGGCGCGCAAGGACAGCGGCATTCATACGCTGGCCGACCTCAAGGGTCATACGTTTGCTTTCGTCGACCCGAGTTCGGCGTCCGGTCATCTGTTCCCGAAAGCAGGCCTTGAGCAGGCCGGTTTTGCTCCGGACAGCCTGTTCAAACGGGTGATTTTCTCCGGCTCCCACGACGCCAGCATCCTCGCGGTGGAAAACAAGAAAGTTGACGCGGCAGCCGTGGCTGACCGCATCTTCGCCAGCGCCGTGGCCAAAGGTGTGGTGAAGCAGGATGACTTTGAAATCGTCTGGAGTTCAAAGCCGATCCCCGAATCGCCAATGGTCTGGCGCAAGGCGCTCGATCCGGAATTGAAGAAGAAGGTCGCCGACGCGCTGGCTTCGATCAAGGACGTGCCGTGGGGCGATCAGGGCGTGCTCAATGGTTTCCAGCCGACCACCGACGCCTCTTACGACGTGGTGCGCGAAACCGCCAAGGTGCTCGATCTCGATTTGCGGAGCATGAAATGATCAGCATCCGTCAATTGACCAAACATTACGGCAGCAACCCGGTGTTGCGCGGCATCGACCTTGAAGTCGCTGCGGGCGAATTCGTCGTCGTGCTCGGTCAGTCCGGCGCCGGCAAATCGACCTTGCTGCGTTGCATCAATCGCTTGGCTCAAGCTGACAGCGGCACGTTGAACGTCGCCGGTATCGACGCCCTCGCCTGCCCCGACACCAGCGTCCTGCGCCGCGAAGTCGCGATGATTTTTCAGCACCACAACGTCGTGCCGCGCCTGAGTGTGTTGAAGAATGTGCTGACTGGCCGCCTCGGTTCCGTCGGCACCCTCGCCTCGATTCTGCAACTGTTCCGCCGTGACGATGTGGCGCTGGCGATGCAATGCCTGGAGCGTGTCGAACTGGCGCACAAGGCCGGTGAGCGTACCGATTCGTTGTCCGGCGGGCAGAAGCAGCGCGTCGGCATCGCCCGCGCCCTGGCGCAGCGGCCGCAGGTGATTCTGGCCGATGAACCGATCGCCAGCCTCGACCCGAAAACTGCGCGCCTGGTGTTGCAGTACCTGCGCGACGCCACTCGCGAACTGGGCATCACCGTGCTGTGCAATCTGCATCAGGTCGAATACGCCCGCGAGTTCGGCGACCGCGTGGTCGGCCTTGCCAATGGCAATCTGGTGTTCGATGGCAAAGCGTCGAGCATGACCGACGCCGATCTGGCGCGAATCTATCCGGGGCAATCGGCGCAATCCCCTGCTGACGTGCCCACGCCCACCCTTTCCTATCGCGCTACCTCGAGGGCCTGAGCATGCCATCGCAAAACTATCAGTGGGTCGGCGATCGTCCGCGTGGCCCGCGCAGTTGGCTGACCACCGGCGCCGTCGTCCTGATCGTGCTGTGGACGCTGAACTGGAGCGCGCAAGGTGCGCAGCTCAGCCTCGGTGAACTGGCGGCGGGGTTGCCGCAGATCGGTGATTTCCTTTCGCGTACCTTCCCGCCGGACCTGAGCATTCTTCCACGTCTGCTCGCGCCAGCGGTGGAGACCTTGCAGATCGCCATTTGGGGCACCTTGCTCGGCGTGTTGCTGGCGATTCCACTGTCGTTTCTCGCGGCGCGTAATTTGAGCCGCAATCGTTGGGTGTTTCACGCCACGCGTCAGGCCTTGAATTTCACCCGCAGCATCAACGAACTGATCCTCGCGCTGATTTTCGTTTCAGCCGTCGGCCTCGGCCCCTTCCCCGGTGTATTGGCGCTGGCGCTGCATGGCCTGGGCATGCTCGGCAAGTTCTTCGCCGAGAGCATCGAAGAGATCGACCAAGGCCCGATCGAAGCGCTGCAAGCGACCGGTGCGCGGCCGCTACAGGTGATCGTGTTTGGCGTTTTGCCGCAAGTCATCACCGCGTGGATTGCAGTGATTCTGTACCGCTTCGAGGTCAATCTGCGCTCGGCCACGGTGCTGGGAATGGTCGGCGCCGGTGGCCTGGGTTTCGAACTGGTGAGCAGTCTCAAGCTGTTCAAATATCAGGAAACCGCGACCTGCATCATCGTCATCACTTTCATGGTGATCGTCGCCGACGCCGTATCGAGTCGACTGCGTGCCGCCATCCAGAGCGGTTCAACACATTAACCGCCGCTGTTATCGGTTCAGCCGATTCAAACCTGCGATTTATCGATTTGTACCGTTGTCGACCGCCATCGAGTATGTGGCCACACGACAACAACAAGAAGGATCCACCATGACTGCCCGTTTTCAGAATCCCGTCGATACCCGCTTCGGCTGGGGCAGCCTGCAAGACCTCGCCGCCATCACCGAGCAGCAGACTGTCGCCCTCGTGACCTTCCCTGAGGCCCGAGGGCTGGGATTGGTGGACCGTTTGCAACGCTTGCTCGGCGAACGTCTGATCTACATTGTCGAAGACGTCCAGCCCAACCCCGACGTCGCCCATCTGCGCAGCACTTACGAGCATTTCTGGCAGCACGCCGGCGACTGTGACGTGGTCCTCGCCGTGGGTGGCGGCAGCGCCATCGATACCGCAAAGGCGTTGATCGTCGGCACCGAATCCGGCCGTTTCGATGAACTGTTGAGCCTGCTGTCCAGCGGCAAGCCCTTCACGCCAGCCCGGTGCAAACAACTGATCGCCGCACCAACCACCGCCGGCACCGGCAGCGAGGTCACGCCGTGGGCGACGATCTGGGACAGCGCCAGCCAGAAGAAATATTCGCTGCATCTGGATTGCACCTGGCCTCGCGTGGCGATCATCGACCCGCAACTGATGCTCACCGTGCCGGCCAGTGTCACCGTGTCCACCGGACTCGATGCGCTGTCCCATGCGCTGGAGGCGATCTGGAACGTCAACGCCAACCCGGTCTCGGACACCTTCGCGATCTCCGCGATCGAGGACATCCTCGAATGCCTGCCGCGCCTGCACAAAGATCTCTCCAGTCACGAATTGCGCAGCCGCATGGCACTCGCTGCGCTCAAGGCCGGGCTGGCGTTTTCCAACACCAAAACCGCGCTGGCGCATTCGATCTCCTATGAGATGACCTTGCGTCACGGCTTGCCCCACGGCATCGCCTGCTCCTTCACCTTGCCGTTGGTATTGGGTTTGGCCTGGGGTCACGACGCCACTCGCGACCGTACCTTGCAACGGGTGTTCGGCGCGGATCTGGGCAAGGCCCAGCAGCAGTTGCGCGAGTTCCTGCACAGCCTCGGGGTGAAGACCGAATTCGCCGATTACGGCGTCTCGGCCAAGGACGCCGAAGCCATCATCCATCTCGCGATGCAGGGCGCACGCGGCAAGAACTTCATTGGCTCACAAGCCGCCTGACGCCTGATGACACCCCAGTAATCCAAGCACCGCCAGCGGCCTAAAGCCGCGGTGATTTCCTGCCGCACCGAAAAAGAGTGCACCCGCCGAAGACACCCGGCGGGAACCGACAACAATAAGGAAAAGATCATGAATCGTGCCGAAACAATGCCTGGTCTCGCCGTCCGTTCTGCCTCGTTCCGGGTCGCGCAGTGGCGCATGCTGCTGGCGGCGATGTTCTGTTATCTGTTTTTCTACACCGGGCGGCAGACCTTCGGTTTTGCCATTCCGGGGATTCAGGCCGAGTTCGGCCTGAGCAAGGAAACCCTCGGCTGGGCTTCTGCGGCGATGCTCTGGGCCTACGCCATTGGCCAAGCCATCAACGGCAACCTCGCCGATAAATTCGGTGGTCGGCGGATCATGACACTGGGTGCGGTGTTGTCCTGCGGTGCCAACTGGGTGACCAGTTTTGCCAGCGGTTTCACCAGCCTGATTCTGCCGTGGGGCGTCAACGGCTACTTTCAGGCCTTGGGCTGGGCGCCGGGCGGTCGGTTGATTGCCAATTGGTGGGCGGCGGGTGAGCGCGGCAAGGTCTATGGCTTTTATACATTCGCCGCCGGTTGCGCGTCGATTCTGTCGTACGTCACTTCCATAGTCGTGCTTGAAGTACTGCAACTGGAATGGCGCTGGATCTTCCGTTTGCCGGTGTTGCTGATGCTCGCCGGCGGGATCATTTTCTATCTGGTTGCCCGCGAACGGCCACAGGACCTGGGCTTCGAGCCAGTGGGCGATACCGGTGTGGCCAACGCTGACGACAAGCATCAGGAAGCCGCACAGGGCGAAGTCGAGTCCTCGGCGCAACGCTACAAAGCCGTGCTGAAGAACCCTCGCCTGCTCATCGCCGCACTGTCACTGGGCTTCCAGAACGCGGCGCGCTACGGCTTGATCGTCTGGGTGCCAGTGCACTTTCTCGGCGCGGACTGGAAAAGTGGTGACGGCATGATCGATCCGAAATGGATCACCGTCGCCCTCCCCGTCGGTATGGCGGTTGGCGCATTGAGCAACGGCTGGGTATCGGACAAGTTGTTCGGCTCCAAGCGTTACCTGGCGATCATGCTCTACATGTTCCTCGGCGCCGCCACCAGCCTGTGGATGTGGAGCCTGCCGCCGCACAGCGTGATCGGCCTGGTCGCGTTGTTCCTTTGCGGCTTCTTCGTCTACGGCCCGGCCTCGAGTTTTTGGGCGCTGTGCCCGGATCTGGTCGGGGCCAAACGCGCCGGTACGGCTACCGGGATCATGAACTTTTCGTCCTACCTGTTCGCTGGATTGGCCGAGCCACTGATCGGGCGTCTGCTTGACACCACGGCAAATACGTCTCTGATCTTCATAGTGGTCACCAGCGCCAGCCTGTGCAGTGCGGCAGTGGCATTGTTCATCCGACGCTGATGGGGCTTGCATGTACCAGTATCACAAGTGGTTGCGTTCGTTTCATGCGGTGGCCAAAACCGGCAGCTTTA
The DNA here is from genome assembly GCF_000282235.1 of Pseudomonas sp. GM24. Classification (NCBI taxonomy): domain Bacteria; kingdom Pseudomonadati; phylum Pseudomonadota; class Gammaproteobacteria; order Pseudomonadales; family Pseudomonadaceae; genus Pseudomonas; species Pseudomonas sp. GM24. The sequence goes on from NZ_AKJR01000137.1 coordinate 7,315, forward strand.
CCCTCGCTGCGGAGTACCTCAGCGTCGGCCAGCCGACCGTCAGCGAGCAGGTCAACGCGCTGGAAAACACCTTCTCGGTGGAGCTGTTCCACCGGCGCGGCCGCTACATCGAAATGAGCGCCGCCGGGCACAAGCTCTATGCGATCACTCAGGGCCTGTTCGGTCAGGAGGATGAAGCCGTGCAACTGTTGCAGAGCTTCAAGCAGCGCAAGACCGGCATGTTGCGCCTCGGCGCGGTGTCACCGCCGATTGCGATGAACCTGACGTATGAGCTGATGCAGCGCCACCCGGATATCGAACTGGAAACGTCGTTTTCTTCGGAAAAGGACACTCTGGCGCGGTTGTTCAACCTCGATATCGACGTGGCGATTCTGGCTTTATCGGAATTCGACGAGCGCTTCCACACGCGGCTGTACCACCGTTATCCGATCATCGCCGTGGTCCGCGATGACCATCCGTGGGTCCGTCAGGCGCAGGTTCACGTCAGTGAGATCAGCGGCGAAAAATGGGTGATGCGCGAATCCAGCGCGCGCACCCGGCAACTGGTGGAAGAAAGCTGCAAACGCCTCGATATCGAGCTCGATTGCGTCATGCAACTCAACAGCCGCGAAGCCATCGTCCACGCCATCGTCAAGGGCATCGGCATCGGGTTTGTCTCGGCGGTCGAGTACGCCGAAACCCCAGGTACCAAGCCCATTACGTTTGTCGACCACCCGTTCTTTATCGAATACCACCTGTGCTGCCTCGGCATCCGCAGGAACCGGCCAGTAATTGCCGAACTGTTTGATGCGAACCCACCGCTGACCTGATCAGCACTGCCCCTTGACCGCCTACCTCATTACCGAGGGACGGCCCACGCTTACCTGAAAACGGAGATTGACCATGCAGTACCAACAACCGACTCACCTGCAAGCCGCGATCCTCGACTGGGCCGGCACCGTTGTCGATTTCGGCTCGTTTGCGCCGACGCAGATTTTTGTCGAAGCCTTTGCCGAGTTCGGCGTCGCGGTGTCGCTGGAAGAAGCGCGCGGGCCGATGGGCATGGGCAAGTGGGATCACATCCGCACGCTGTGCAACCTGCCGCAGATTGCCGAGCGTTATCGTGCAGCGTTTGATCGCTTGCCGAGTGACGACGATGTGACGGCGATCTACGAGCGCTTCATGCCGTTGCAAATCGAGAAAATCGCCCTGCATTCTGCGTTGATACCGGGCGCCCTTGAGGCGATTGCGACGTTGCGCGACAAGGGGTTGAAGATTGGTTCGTGCTCAGGATATCCGGCGGTGGTGATGGCCAAGGTTGTCGAACTGGCGCGGGAAAATGGCTACGTCGCTGACCATGTCGTCGCCACCGATGAGGTGCCGAATGGCCGGCCATATCCGGCGCAGGCCTTGGCTAACGTAATTGCCTTGGGCATCGATGACGTGGCGGCCTGCGTCAAGGTCGATGACACCTGGCCGGGGATTCTCGAAGGGCGCGCCGCCGGTATGTGGACGGTGGCGCTGACCTGCTCGGGGAATGCGTTGGGACTGACTTATGAGCAATACAAGGCGTTGCCGTCGGATCGACTGGCGGAAGAACGAGCGCGGATCGGCAAGATGTTCGCGCCTTCACGTCCGCATTACCTGATCGACACCATCGCCGAATTGCCCGAGGTGATCGAAGACATCAATGCGCGTCTGGCCCGGGGCGAAACCCCGCAAGCCTGCTGAGTAGCCCCCTGCCCCTGATCGTTCCCACGCTCTGCGTGGGAATGCAGCCCGTGACGCTCCGCGTCACTGGACGCAAAGCGTCCCTAGAGGCATTCCCACGCGGAGCGTGGGAACGATCAACAGCCAAATCGCAGGCAAAAAAAAGCTGCCAAATTCGGCAGCAAAAACTTTAAGAACACGCGATGTATTGGCCTCAGCATAGAAGCCGGATAATGACAGTGTCATGACAGCCGCAAATTCATTGAACCGCCCCTGCCCCGTCATCAGGATGTCATCAAGATCACGGCAGAATCCTCGCAAACCGTCTTGAGCCTCGCGACGGATGCTCTGCAAGGATTCCCATGAAAGACGACGCCTCGCTGTTTGCCGCCATCGACCTGGGTTCGAACGCCTTTCGCCTGATGATCGGCCAGTCGGTGCGCAGTCGAAAGGGCCTGCAGATTCAGGAAGTGAAAACCCTGCGTGAACCGGTGCGGCTTGCCGAAGGCTTTGATGGCGGTGCGCTGGATGCACTGGCACTGGATCGCGGCTGGCAGGCATTGGCGCGGTTCGGCAAGAAACTGCGCGGTTTCGAGGCCGGCCGGGTGCGTGCGGTGGCGACCAGTGCGGTGCGTGAAGCGGATAACGCGCAGCTGTTTCTGGCCAGTGCTGAGCGGCATCTGGGCTTTCCCATCGACGTCATTTGCGGCCATGAAGAGGCGCGGCTGGTCTACGCCGGCGTAACTCACGCCTTGCCCAGCGCCGACGACCTGCGCCTGGTGGTCGACATCGGCGGAGGCTCCACCGAGCTGATCCTCGGCCAGGGCTCACAACCCTTGTTAACCGAAAGCATCGCCATCGGCAGCGGCACCTTGAGCACGCGCTTCTTTCGCGGCGGCGATGTGTCTGCCGGCGCGCTACAGGCGGCCGAACGCTTCGCCATCCTGCAGTTTGAAAAAGTTGCCCGGCGCTATCGTGCGCAGGGCTGGCAGCAAACCATTGGCTCCTCCGGCACCGCACGCATGCTGGCCAAAGTGCTCAAGGCCAATCGCCTCAACGACTTCGGCCAGGACGGCATCACCTACGGCGGTCTGCTGCGCCTGTCGTTACTTCTGCTGAAAGTGAACAACGTGCAACAGCTCAAGCTCGCCGGCCTGCAACCCCACCGCCAGAGCATTCTGCCCGGCGGTCTGGTGCTGATGCTGGCGGCGTTCAAGGTGTTCGGCATCGCCCAAATGCTGCCCTCCGAACCGGGCCTGCGTTTAGGCGTCTTGCACGGTTTGATGAGCCAGCACTAATCCTCGCCACGACAGATTCGTCTCCCCTTCAGCGGCTTGATCGACTACCATGCCGCCGCTGGTTCCCGAACGGGACTAATAGGGAATCCGAGGTGCTTGCACAGCATTGATCGGAACTGCCCCCGCAACTGTAGGTGCCGAGCCTGCTCCACGACTGCCACTGGGTGAACCCCGGGAAGGCCGGAGCCAAGGCGATGACGCATCAGTCAGGAGACCTGCCGGCACAGTGATTACTAACCGGCGGGGTGTCCGGGAAGGACATCGTGCCGCGCGCGTCTTCGTTTGATGCCCGGCCTTGCGCTGTTTTCCTGACCGCGTTCGATGGTGTGTTTCCAGACCGTACTTTCCCGCTCCCCGTACGGTTCCTTCGGAGACTGCCCCATGCTGCTGCCCCGTATCGCCACCCTCATCACCGGCCTGACCCTTGGCGCCTTGGCGCAGGCGGCCCCGACGGTGTATCCGCTGACGGTCGAGAACTGCGGCAGCACCCTCACCTTCCAACACGCACCGACGCGCACCGTGACCATCGGCCAGGCCGGCACGGAAATGCTCTACGCCATGGGCCTGGGCGATAAAGTCGTCGGCACCTCACTGTGGTTCAACAATGTGCTGGCCAAGTACAAGCCGCAGGACGACAAGATCGAGCGTCTGGCCGATAACGAACCGAGTTTTGAAGCGGTCATCGGCAAGCGCCCGGAACTGGTCGCCGTGGAGCTGGAATGGATGGTCGGCCCGCAAGGCGCGGTCGGCACCCGTGAGCAATTTCATGACTTGAAGATTCCGACCTACCTGCTGCCCTCCGATTGCGAAGCCAAGGACAACCTCGTCGGCGCCGACGGCACGCGGCTCGCACCGTTTCGTATCGACACGATTTACAAGAGCGTGAGCCAACTGGCGCAAATCTTCGATGTCCAGGATCGTGGCCAGCAACTCAATGATCAACTCAAGGCCAGCCTCGCCAAGTCGATTGCCACCGCCCAAGGTAAACAACTGAAGGATGCCAGCGCGCTGGTGTGGTTCTCCAGTGCACAAATGGACATCGAGCCCTTCGTGGCCGGACACAAAGGCATTCCCGATTTCATGCTCAGCACCCTCGGCGTGCGCAACGTGGTGGCGTCCGATGAAGAGTGGCCAACGGTCGGCTGGGAAACCATCGCCAAAGCCAATCCGACCTTCCTCGTCATCGCGCGCATGGACCGTCGGCGCTTCCCCGCTGACGACTATGAAAAGAAACTCGCCTTCCTGCGCAGCGACCCGGTGACACGCAACATGGACGCGGTGAAACACAACCGCATCATCATTCTCGACGCCATGGCCATGCAGGCGAGCCTGCGCATGTTCGACGGCATCGAGCAACTGGCCACGGCCATCAACGGCTATGACCTGTCGCGATGAGTGCCAGCCTGATCCGTACGTTGCTGGCCCTGGCGACGCTGTTGATTGCAGTGGTTGCGGGCGTGGCCATCGGTGAAACCTCGATTGAACCGGGTGTGGTCGTGCAAGTGCTGGCGAACAAGTTGTGGAACGCCGGTTACGCGCTCGACCCGATCGATGAAGGCATCGTCTGGAACTATCGCCTGACCCGCGCACTGGTCGCGGCCGCGTGCGGTGCCGGTCTGGCGACGTGCGGGGTGATTTTGCAGTCGCTGCTGCGTAATCCGTTGGCCGATCCCTACTTGCTGGGGATTTCTGCCGGCGCCTCGACCGGGGCGGTGATGGTCGCGCTGCTTGGCGTTGGCGCGGGGATGATCTCATTGTCAGTCGGTGCATTCGCCGGCGCGGTCACGGCGTTCGTGCTGGTGATTCTGCTGGCGCGAGTCAGCGGTTCGGCCAGCGGCACCGGGCAGATCATTCTTGCCGGGATCGCCGGTTCGCAGTTATTCAATGCCCTGACGGCGTTTCTGATTACTCGTTCGGCCAGCTCCGAACAGGCGCGCGGCATCATGTTCTGGCTGCTGGGCAATCTCGGTGGCGTGCGCTGGCCATCGGTATGGCTGGCAGTGCCGGTTGCCTTGCTGGGACTGGTCGTGTGCCTGTGGCATCGGCGGGCGCTGGATGCGTTTACCTTTGGCGCGGATTCGGCGGCATCCCTCGGTATTCCGGTGCGACGGGTGCAGATTTTGCTGATTGGTTGTGCGGCGCTGGTGACGGCGGTGATGGTGTCGATTGTCGGTTCAATCGGCTTTGTCGGGCTGGTGATTCCCCACGCCGCGCGGCTGTTGCTCGGTACGGGTCATGCGCGATTGCTGCCGGCCAGTGCCTTGGGCGGTGCGGTGTTTTTGATTGCTGCTGATGTGCTGTCGCGCACGCTGATCAAGGGTCAGGTGATTCCGGTCGGGGTGATTACCGCGCTGGTCGGTGCGCCGGTGTTCGCCTTGATTCTGGTTGGCCGCAGGTCCGCGCGATGAACAGTGTTCTGAGTTGTTCTGGTCTGAGCTTCAAGGTACGCGGCGCCGAGTTGCTCAACGGTGTCAGCCTTGACGTCCGGCGCGGCGAAACCTTGGGTATCGTCGGGCCAAATGGCTCGGGCAAATCCACCGTGTTGAAGTTGCTGGCCGGGCTGCGTGAACCGAGCGCCGGCGAGGTGCTGCTCGAAGGTCAGCGCTTGGGCAAAATGGCCCGGCGCAGCATTGCGCAGAAGCTGGCGGTGGTCGAACAACAGGCCGACACCGACGACGGCATTCGCGTGTTCGATGCCGTAGCGTTGGGGCGCACGCCGTGGTTGTCGGCACTGCAACCGTGGTCGGCGGCGGACGATGCCATCGTCGAGCAGGCGCTCACCGACGTTGACGCGACGCACCTGCGCACGCGTCTCTGGCGCAGCCTGTCGGGTGGTGAGCGGCAGCGAGTGCATATCGCTCGCGCCCTGGCGCAGCGACCGCAGATTCTGTTGCTGGACGAGCCGGCCAACCACCTCGACATTCAGCATCAACTGACCATTCTCAACGTGGTGCAGGCGTTGCCGGTGACCACGTTGATCGCGCTGCATGATCTTAATCAGGCGTTGAAGTGTGATCGTCTGGCGGTGCTGGAGCGCGGGCGGCTGGTGGCGTTGGGCGCGCCGCTGGAAGTGCTGACACCGCAGCGGTTACAGGACACTTTCGGGGTCAGGGCGCATTACCTGACGGACCCGTTCGATGGGGCGCAGATTCTCCGGTTTCACTCATGAGATTGTGCATGTGGGTTGTTTGCCAGACCGGGTCAGCGTCGACATCGATAATCTCGAAGCCTTGGCGCTGCCAGAACGCGATGGCGCCCGGCAGAAATGGATGAGTATGCAGGTAGATCACTTCAACTCCGTCGGCGAGTGCCAGGTCTTTGAGTGATCGATACAGCGCACCGGCCAGGCCTGAGCGGCGCTGTGATGGCAGGACAAACAGACGGACGATTTCCACCACTTTAAGGTCCGGATAGAGCAAGTGCGGGAAGCGTCGGTCGTAAGCGAGATAGCCGATTGAGGCGACAATCTGCCCTTCGTGACGAGCGATCAGAAAGCGTCCTGCCCCACGCAGATAAGCCTCGGCAAAACGCGCCAGATCGTCGGGCATGCCGGTCGCGCTGAGCTTGGGAAAAAGCTCGGCACGGGCGCTTAGAACAAAATCCAGCACCTCGGGAATGTCTGCGTCGGACACGGTTTGGATAACGGGTTGATCACTCATGTAGCGGCAAATACCTAGGATGCGGCTGGGCACAGTAGCAACAGCTTTTCGGCGATGCCATGAGAATTCCCGTTTCTGAAAATACATACACAACCCCTGTAGGAGTGAGCCTGCTCGCGATAGCGGTGTGTCAGTCACCGATGATTTGACTGACACACCGCTATCGCGAGCAGGCTCACTCCTACAAGGGGTTGTGTTTATTCAGGTGGTTAAGGTGTCAGGCCAGCTCTTTACGCAATTGCCGGGCGGCGGTGACCATATGCACCAGCGCCGCTTCCGTCTCCGGCCAGCCACGGGTTTTCAGGCCGCAGTCCGGGTTGACCCATAGCCGCTCGGCCGGAATACGCTTGGCAGCCTTGCGCAGCAGATTAGCCATTTCCGAAGCATCCGGAATGCGTGGCGAGTGGATGTCGTAGACGCCCGGGCCGATGTCGTTCGGGTAAGCGAAGGCTTCGAAGGCCTCCAGCAATTCCATGTCCGAACGCGAGGTTTCGATGGTGATCACGTCGGCATCCATCGCCGCGATGGACTCGATCACATCGTTGAACTCGCTGTAGCACATGTGCGTGTGGATCTGCGTTTCGTCGCGCACACCGGAGGCGCACAGGCGGAACACTTCTGTCGCCCAGTCCAGATAATGCTGCCACTGCGCCTGACGCAACGGCAGACCTTCACGGAACGCCGCTTCGTCGATCTGCACGATCTTGATGCCGGCGGCTTCCAGATCCACCACTTCATCACGAATCGCCAGCGCCAGTTGCCGCGCCTGCACTTCACGGCTGACGTCTTCACGCGGGAACGACCACATCAGCATGGTCACCGGCCCGGTCAACATGCCTTTCATGACCTTGTCAGTCAGGCCCTGCGCATAACGGATCCACTCCACGGTCATGGCTTTCGGGCGGCTTAGGTCGCCGAAGATCACTGCCGGTTTGACGCAACGCGAACCGTAACTCTGCACCCAGCCAAACCGGGTGAATACGTAGCCGTCGAGTTGCTCGGCGAAGTACTCGACCATGTCGTTGCGCTCGGCTTCACCGTGTACCAGCACATCGAGGCCCAGACGTTCCTGGATTTCCACCGCGTGGCGAATTTCGCTGTGCATGGCTTCGGTGTATTCGGCTTCGGTCAGCTTGCCTTGTTTGAACGACTGGCGAGCGAGGCGGATTGATGCGGTTTGCGGGAAAGAACCGATCGTCGTGGTCGGGAACAGCGGCAGATCCAGACCGGCACGCTGCTTGGCGATGCGCTGGGGAAACAGCGACTGACGCTGGCTGTCCTTGGCCGTAATCGCGGTGACACGGGCCTGAACAGCCGGTTTGTGAATGCGCGGCGAAGCGGCACGCGCAGCCTGCACCGAACGGCTTTCGGTCAGTGCGCGCAGCACTTTCGGCGCTTCGGGTTCATCGACGGCATGCGCCAGAATCGCCACTTCTTCGCACTTCTGCACAGCGAAGGCCAACCAGCTTTTCAACTCGGCATCGAGCTTGTCTTCGCGGCCCAGATCCACCGGGCTGTGCAGCAGCGAGCAGGACGGCGCCACCCACAAGCGATCACCCAAACGCTCATGGGCATGGCGCAACGTCGCCAAGGCGTTTTCCAGATCGCAACGCCAGACGTTACGGCCGTTGACCACGCCCAGGGACAACACTTTGTAGGCCGGCAGACGATCGAGAATGGTCGGATACTGCTCCGGGGCGCGCACCAGATCGATGTGCAGACCGTCGACCGGCAGGTTCGCCGCCAGACCGAGGTTTTCTTCCAGACCACCGAAGTACGTGGCGAGCAGTTTTTTCAGCGGATCACGCTGAATCTGGTTGTAGGCACGCTCGAACGCGTTCTTCCATTCCTGCGGTAGGTCGAGTACCAGAATCGGTTCGTCGATTTGTACCCACTCGACACCTTGAGCAGCGAGGCGCGCGAAGATCTGCCCATACAACGGCAGCAAGCGATCAAGCAATTCCAGCTTGTCGAATTCGGCGCCCTTGGCCTTGCCCAGCCACAGATACGTCAACGGGCCAATGATCACCGGTTTGACGTTGTGGCCCAGCGCACGGGCTTCTTCGACTTCTTCAAACAACTGATCCCAACCCAACTGGAACTGTTGATCCGCGCTGAATTCCGGGACGAGGTAGTGGTAGTTGGTGTCGAACCACTTGGTCATTTCCTGGGCGTGCGCCCCGCCGCAGCAACTGTCGCTGACGCCACGGGCCATGGCGAACAGGGTCTGCAGATTGGCTTTGCCATCGTGCGGGCGGAAGCGCTCAGGGATCACACCGAACATCAGCGAGTGCGTCAGCACCTGGTCGTACCAAGCGAAATCGCCGACCGGCAGCAATTCGATGCCAGCGTTTTTCTGCAAGTCCCAGTGGGCCTTGCGCAGCTCGCGACCGACTTCACGCAGGCCTGCCTCGTTCAGTTCTCCTTTCCAGAACGCCTCTTGCGCTTTCTTCAGTTCGCGGTCGCGACCGATGCGCGGAAATCCAAGGGAATGGGCCAGTGCCATAACAAACAACTCCAGTGTTCTGTTGATGGCGGCCATTGTCGGCAGTGGTCGCTAGTGAGACAAACTCAATTTAATCTTGATCAACACAAGTTTCCCTCATGATCAAATCATCGCAGTCTGTCTCCTGAAAACACTCCGAGATGAGAGCGTTTGGCACGGCTGAACGTTTTTTGCGGCAGGAAACTTGTCGGCAATTCAAGCTGTTCGTCGCCATGAAGACGCCCTTTGAAAACTCGATGACGCCTCTGTGTAAACGCTCTCGAACCCGCCCCGGCAGGTCTTTGATTTCGATCTATCGTTAGATCGAAATGGCTGAATTGGCGACCGACTAAAGGTTGCGACAGCTGATGTCTGAGCCTATGTTGCACGCGAGTCTTTTCCCCGCGATTGGAACGCGATCAACACCACCAAGAGGTGAAGAAATGTCAAAGGAATCACGCCCTGCCGTACTTGGGCTGATAGGCAACACTCCGCTTGTGCAGGTCACCCGCTTTGATACCGGGCCGTGCACACTGTTTCTCAAACTTGAATCACAGAACCCTGGGGGTTCGATCAAGGATCGCATCGGTCTGGCGATGATCGACGCCGCCGAGCGTGATGGTCGTCTGCAACCCTGCGGCACCATCGTCGAAGCCACCGCCGGCAACACCGGCCTGGGTCTGGCACTGGTAGGCCGCGCCAAAGGCTATCGCGTGGTGCTGGTGGTACCGGACAAAATGTCCACCGAGAAAGTCCTGCACTTGAAGGCCATGGGTGCCGAAGTGCACATCACCCGCTCCGATGTCGGCAAGGGTCATCCCGAGTATTACCAGGACGTCGCCGCCCGTTTGGCAAAAGACATTCCCGGCGCGTTTTTCGCCGACCAGTTCAACAACCCGGCCAACCCGTTGGCCCACGAATGCAGCACCGCGCCGGAGATCTGGGCGCAGACCGAACATGATCTGGATGCCATCGTTGTCGGTGTCGGCTCGGCCGGCACGCTGACCGGCCTGAGCCGCTTCTTCAAACGCGTGCAGCCGGATCTGGAAATGGTCCTCGCTGACCCGGTCGGTTCGGTGATGGCGCAGTACAGCCGCGATGGCTCGCTGCCGACGCCCGGCTCTTGGGCGGTGGAAGGCATCGGCGAAGACTTTATTCCGTCGATCACCGACCTCTCCAGCGTGCGCCACGCCTACTCGATCAGCGATGAAGAAAGCTTCGACCACGCCCGTCAGTTGCTCAAGGCCGAAGGCATTCTCGGCGGCTCCTCGACCGGCACCCTGCTCGCCGCGGCGCTGCGTTATTGCCGGGAACAGACCGAGCCGAAACGCGTGGTGAGTTTCGTCTGCGACACCGGCACGCGTTATCTGTCGAAGGTCTACAACGACCAGTGGATGACCGATCAAGGCTTGTTGCAGCGCAAGGGTTACGGTGATTTGCGTGACCTGATCGCCCGCCGCTTCGAGGACGGCCGCGTGATCAGCGTCGGCCCTGACGACACCCTGCTGACCGCGTTCCAGCGCATGCGCCTGGCGGATGTTTCGCAATTGCCGGTGCTGGTGGAGGGCAAGCAACTGGTCGGCGTGATCGACGAATCCGACATCCTGCTGGCGGTGCACGAAGACGCCGCGCGCTTCAGCCAATCCGTCTCCAGCGTGATGACCGACAAACTGCAAACCCTTGCCCCTGGCGCCAGCCTTGCTGAGCTGGAAACGGTGCTCAGCCGTGGTCTCGTCGCGATCATTGCCGATGCATCGGGCTTCCATGGCCTGATCACTCGCACCGACATGCTCAACCAATTACGGAGATCCCTCGCATGAGTCAGCACGACGATAAATCCCAAGGCTTCGCGACCCGGGTGATCCACGCCGGGCAGACGCCGGACCCGACCACCGGCGCGCTGATGCCGCCGATCTACGCCAACTCCACGTACTTGCAAGACAGCCCCGGCGTGCACAAGGGTTTCGATTACGGCCGCTCGCACAACCCGACGCGTTTTGCCTTGGAACGCTGCGTGGCAGACCTGGAAGGCGGCACCCAGGCGTTTGCCTTTGCTTCCGGGCTGGCAACGATTTCCACGGTGCTCGAACTGATCGATGCCGGTTCGCACGTCATCTCCGGCAATGACTTGTACGGCGGCACGTTCCGCCTGTTCGACAAGGTCCGTCAGCGCAGTGCCGGACACCGTTTCAGCTATGTCGATCTGACTGACCTGGCGGCGTTCGAAGCGGCGCTGCAGGACGACACACGCCTGGTGATTGTCGAGTCACCGACCAACCCGCTGCTGAGCCTGTCGGACCTCGCCGCTATCGCCCGTATCTGCCGTGCACGCGGGATCATCAGCGTGGCCGATAACACCTTTGCCAGCCCATATATTCAGCGGCCGCTGGAGTTGGGTTTCGACATCGTGCTGCACTCGACCACCAAGTATTTGAACGGCCACTCCGATGTGATCGGTGGGATCGCCGTGGTCGGCCAGAACCAGGAACTGGCCGAGAAGCTGGGCTTCTTGCAGAACGCCGTCGGTGCTATTGCCGGACCGTTCGATGCGTTTCTGACCCTGCGCGGGGTGAAAACCCTGGCATTGCGCATGGAGCGTCATTGCAGCAACGCACTGGATCTGGCGCAGTGGCTGGAACAGCAGCCGCAGGTCAAACGCGTCTACTACCCGGGGCTGGCCTCGCATCCGCAGCACGAGTTGGCCAAGCGCCAGATGCGTGGTTTCGGCGGGATGATTTCCGTCGACCTGAACAGTGATCTGGACGGTGCACGCCGTTTCCTTGAGAACGTGAAGATCTTCGCCCTCGCGGAAAGTCTCGGCGGCGTGGAAAGCCTGATCGAGCACCCGGCGATCATGACCCACGCGACCATTCCGGCTGATACCCGCGCAAAACTGGGGATTGGCGATGGCCTGGTGCGTCTATCGGTGGGCGTTGAAGACGTTGAAGACCTGCGCGCCGACCTGGCGCAAGCGCTGCAATCGATCTGACCTGGCAAGAACGACAAAGCCCGCACGAAGCGGGCTTTGGTGTTCGAGTAGGCGGCCAGTGCTGGTCTCTGGCTTACAAGGTTTATCGGGCTTCCCACAGTACCGGGTCAAATTGAAAGTTAGTGCCTCGGCTGCTTCACACGGCATAAGGGCTGGATCTCAGCGCGGAGATCTTTCTAACCGTGTACCTTTCGGAGCGCGCCCCACGCCCCCTTGCTATCCGATTGCGCATCAGTCTGCGTCTTCGCCTACACCTTTGAGCCTAGCAAAGCCTCGTGGACTTGAATCAGAGTTTTTAGACTGATTTGAGCTTTGCTCAAAACGGGCAGGAAGATAAGCGCCTAAAGGCCGCCGATCCCCCCGCCCTACCGTCTCGCTATCGCGATCTATACTCAATCAGTTCGATCATGATTCTGTCGACACCCGCACGCCTGACGGTGTGCCCGTGCCTTTCGCCCACCAGACTGACCCAGGCCAATGAGTCATAACGCCAGCGATCAAGCGGCGGACGATGCCTTATCGCTTTGTGGCTGCCGGGTCATGGAGAAAACTATGAAACACAAGCTGTTGTCAGGCGTGCTTCTGGCGGTCGTGGCGACCGTGGTAGTGCCCAATGTCTGGGCTGCACAACCGCAGGCGTTGGCTTCCGATGGATCGGATCACGTCGGGGCCGGAGCGGTGGCTTCTGATGGTGCCGATCATGTCGGTGCAGGTGCGGTGGCTTCCGACGGCGCCGACCATGTCGGTGCAGGCGCGGTAGCTTCCGACGG
>NZ_AKJR01000138.1:0-8401 GCF_000282235.1 Pseudomonas sp. GM24
GGCAGCTCCTACATTGGAATGTGCGTTTCCCTGTAGGAGCTGCCGAAGGCTGCGATCTTTTGCCTTTAAAGCCCCATCTGCTTGCTGATGATCTCGTTCATCACCTCTCGCGTGCCGCCGCCAATCGACAGAATGCGGTTATCCCGATACAACCGCTCCACCAGACTCTCGCGCATATAGCCCAGCCCACCGAGAATCTGCACCGCCTCCGTGGTAATCCGGTCCGAGGTGTCCGTGGCAAAGTTCTTCGCCATGGAAATTTCCTTGATCACGCTCTGCCCCGCCGCCATCTTCGCCGCTTGCCGGTAAGTGAACTCCCGCGACACTTCCAGCGCCGTGGCCATCTCCGCCAAGCGATGTTTGATCACCTGAAACTTGCCGATCGGCTTGCCAAACGCTTCGCGCTCGCGTGCCCATTGCAGGCTCTCTTCCAACGCTAACTGTGAAGTCATGTTGGCCATCAGCGCCAACGCCAGCCGTTCGCTCTGAAAGTTGCCCATGATGCAGGCGAAGCCCATGTTCTCGGCGCCGATCAGATTGCCCACAGGTACATGGCAGTCGTCGAAGAACAATTCGGCAGTGTCCGACGCCCACCAGCCCATTTTTTTCAACTGACGGCCGACGGTGAAGCCCGGCGTGCCCTTTTCGATCAACAACAGACTGATACCGCCAAACCCCGGCGCACCGGTACGCACCGCGACGGTGTAGAAATCAGCGCGTACGCCACTGGTGATAAAGGTTTTGCTGCCGCTGACGCGATAGACATCGCCGTCGCGCACGGCGCGGGTTTGCAGGTTGGCGACGTCGGAGCCGCCGCCGGGTTCGGTGACCGCCAGGGCGCTGATCCTTTCGCCGCTGAGCACTTGCGGCACAACGCGCTCACGCACTTCGGGGCGCGCCCATTTGACGATCGGTGGCAGACCGATATCCAGCGATCCCAGCCCCGCTACCAGGCCGCCAGAGCCACAGCGCATCAATTCCTCACTGGCGGCGACCTTGGCGAACAGATCGCCTTCATGACTGCCTCCGAGAGCTTCGGGATAGCCGATGCCGAGAATGCCCGCCGCACCAGCCTTCAGGTACAGCTCACGGGGGAAACTTTCGGCTTCTTCCCATTGATCGATGTCCGGCAGGATCTCGCGTTCGACGAAACGTCTGACGCTGTCGCGAACCAATTGGTGGCTGGGGTCGAAGTATTCCTGAAAGGCGGGCATGGGCGAGCTCCACGGAAGGGTCCGCCGAACTTAACCGAGCGCTTGCTTGGTTTACAAGGTACAGAAGATCAAAAGATCGCAGCCGTCGGCAGCTCCTACAGGGAAACGCGTTCCAAGGTAGGAGCTGCCAAAGGCTGCGATCTTTTGATTTTTATTAGAGGGAAATCGGTTTCCGCCCGGCAAACGAATGCGCCAGCGTGCCGCCATCGACCAGTTCCAGCTCCCCGCCCAACGGCACGCCGTGAGCGATCCGCGAAGCGATCAGGCCTTTGTTGCTCAGCAGCTGGGCGATGTAATGCGCCGTCGCCTCACCTTCCACGGTCGGGTTAGTTGCGAGGATGACTTCGGTAAATGTTCCCGCCTCTTCGATTCGCGTCATCAACTGCGGAATGCCGATCGCCTCAGGTCCCAGGCCATCAAGCGGCGACAAATGCCCCTTGAGCACAAAGTAGCGGCCACGGAATCCGGTCTGCTCGACCGCATACACGTCCATCGGCCCTTCCACCACACACAACAGCGTGTCGTCACGGCGGGTGTCGGCACATTGCGGGCACAGATCGTCTTCGGTCAGCGTGCGGCACTGGCGGCAGTGGCCGACCCCTTCCATGGCCTGGCTGAGGGCCTGGGCCAGACGCAAGCCGCCGCTGCGGTCACGCTCGAGCATCTGCAACGCCATGCGCTGGGCGGTTTTCTGACCCACGCCCGGCAAAGTGCGCAAGGCGTCGATCAGTTGGCGAATCAAAGGGCTGAAGCTCATGGGTAAAAAGTCCGACAAAACAACGAGACGCGGTTTATACCCGCGCCTCCGGCCAGCGTCAAATACTCAGTCCTGGGCAACCTTCACCACCAGTTTGCCGAAGTTGCGCCCCTCCAGCAGGCCGATAAACGCCTCGGGTGCCTGCTCCAGACCTTCCACCACGTCTTCGCGGAATTTCACCTTGCCGTCGCGCACCCACGGCACCATATGGCTGATGAATTCCGGCTGACGATCACCGTAGTCGTCGAACACGATGAAGCCCTGAATGCGCACGCGCTTGGTCAGCAGCGTGCGTTGCAGCATCGGCAGACGATCCGGGCCTTGCGGCGCTTCGGAAGCGTTGTAACCGGCGATCAGGCCGCACAGCGGAATGCGCGCCTTGGGGTTGAGCAACGGCACCACGGCATCGAACACATGACCGCCGACGTTCTCGTAATAGATGTCGATGCCATCAGGACAGGCCTTGGCCAATTGCTCGGCAAAGTCGGTAGCCTTATGATCGATGCAGGCATCGAAACCCAGTTCCTCGACCACGTATTTGCACTTCTCGGCTCCGCCGGCCACACCGACCGTGCGCAGGCCTTTGATCTTCGCCACTTGTCCGACCACCGAGCCCACCGCGCCGGATGCCGCAGCAACGACTAGCGTTTCGCCCTCTTTAGGTTGACCGATGTCCATCAAGCCCATGTACGCGGTCATCCCCGGCATACCCAGCACACCCAGCGCCATCGACGGGCTCGGCAGCCCGGCCGGGATCGGAATGATGTTGCGGCCGTCGCTGATGCTGTGGCTCTGCCAACCGGTGGCGCCAACCACCAGATCGCCTTTATGAAATTTCGGATGACGCGAATCCTCGACACGGCTGACCGCGCCGCCGGTCATCACTTCGCCGATTTGTACCGGGGCAGCGTAGGACGGCGCGTCACTCATGCGTCCGCGCATGTAGGGGTCGAGGGACAGATAGAGGGTTTTCAGCAGCACCTCACCGTCCGCAAGATCCGGCAGCGCTTCGCGTTCGAGGCGGAAGTTTTCCGGGGTCGGCGCACCGACCGGGCGTGAGGCGAGGACGAAGCGTTGATTGAGGGTGAGAGGGTCGGACATGTCAGCGTCTCCTGTGAATAGTGAATTCAGCGGGTACAGGGAGCAGACCGTTGTGGCTTTTGCGCGTTCGATGTTTATTCAGATGGCCGGGATTGATCGTTCCCATGCTCCGCGTGGGAATGCCTCAACGGACGCTCCGCGTTCGGCTCTGTACTTGGGACGCGGAGCGTCCCGGGCTGCATTCCCACGCAGAGCGTGGGAACGATCAGTCAGAAACAAAAATGCCAGGCGCAAGGCCTGGCATTTTGTGTAGCTCATCTGCCGCCGATTGGCGAATCAGAATGGCAGTTTCATACCGGCTGGCAGGTTCATGCCGGCGGTCATGTTGCCCATTTTATCCTGGCTGTTTTTTTCAATCTGACGCACGGCGTCATTGACGGCAGCAGCGACGATGTCTTCCAGCGTCTCTTTGTCAGCGTCGTCCAGGCCCGGAATCAGGCTAGGGTCGATCATTACCTTTTTCACATCATGACGCCCGGTCATGACGACGCTGACCAATTTGCCACCGGCCACACCAGTGACTTCGGCGTTGGCCAGTTCTTCCTGCATCTTGGCCATTTTTTCCTGCATCTGCTGCGCCTGCTTCATCAGGCCGGCCATGCCACCTTTCATCATGGGAATCACCTCAAAGTACTTGGATCAAA
Source organism: Pseudomonas sp. GM24 (assembly GCF_000282235.1). Classification (NCBI taxonomy): domain Bacteria; kingdom Pseudomonadati; phylum Pseudomonadota; class Gammaproteobacteria; order Pseudomonadales; family Pseudomonadaceae; genus Pseudomonas; species Pseudomonas sp. GM24. Next base: position 3,717 of record NZ_AKJR01000138.1, read on the forward strand.
ACAGCGCCCGGCCAGCGCGGCCGAGCACCCTCAGTTATTAGCCTTGGGCGACCAAGGCGTCGACAGGTTCAATAGTATCGTGTCGCACCACCGCGCCGAACTGCTGAACCATCTGCTGGATGAACGGATCGCCGTGAATCGATTCCTCCGCTTCGCGCTGACGGTTGGCACGGCGACGGGACGCGGCCTGGGCCGGGGTTTCCTGCTCGGGCTTGATCAGCTCGATGGTCAGGCTCAGCGTGCGACCGTGGAACTGGTTCAAGGCATCGTTCAGACGCCGCTGCTGCGTGGCGTTGAACAGTGCGCTGTGCGCTGGGTCGAGGTGCATCAGCCAATGGTCGCCATCGACCGCGATCAGCGTGCAGTTGGCGGCAATGCTGCCGGTCATGCCGGAAATCGGCAGTTTCGGAAACAGCTCCAGCCATTGCAAAGCCAGACCGGTGGCCGGTGCCGCAGCCGGTTCTGGCTCGGGTTCCGGGGCAGGCTCGGCGGCGTGCTCACTGGCCAGTTCGTCGAGATAGCTGTACGCCGAATCGATGTCCGGCTCGATGTAATCCTCGTCCAGCGGCGGCTCATCGTCCATGTCCATGCCCGGAGTAGCGGCATCGACGTCGGCGACTGACGGCTCGGGGATCGGCGCAGCAGCCCACTCAGGCGCCTCCGGGACGACGCTGTCCGGGGTCGGCAGCGGCATCGGCGGCAACTCGGGCTGCTCGGCGGCGGTTTCCAGCACCGGTTCGACGGCGGGTTGCTGCGCTGGTTCGGGCTCTGGCTCGGGTTCAACCGGGTCATTCCACGGCAGGTCGACGACAGCTTCGGAGACGACCGGCGCGGGTTCAGGTTCCGGCTCAGCAACGGCAGCAACCGGCGCAGGCTCGGGAGCCGGTGCAGGTGCTGCAGCAGGCGCTGGCACAACCGCCGCAGCGACTACCGGCGCAGGTTTAGGCGCGGCAGCCACTGAGTTTGCGGAATCAACTGTGGCCTGGCTGATCCCCACTGGCTTTAGCGGTTGCCTCGGGGCGTCCGCGGTGTCGGCGGGCCGGAAGGCGAGCATCCGCAGCAAGACCATTTCGAAACCGCCACGAGGATCCGGCGCCAGCGGTAAATCGCGACGACCGATCAGGCCCATCTGGTAATAGAACTGCACATCTTCGGCCGGCAAGGCCTGCGCCAATGCCAATACGCGATCGCGGTCACCGTGCCCGTTGTCGACGCCTTCCGGCAGCGCCTGAGCGATGGCCACACGGTGCAGCACGTTGAGAATTTCCGAGAGCACGCCGTTCCAGTCTGGGCCTTGCTCAGCCAAGTGACGCACGGCTTCAAGCAACGCCTTGGCGTCGCCTTCGATCAACGAATGCAGGACGTCATAGACCTGACCGTGATCCAGCGTGCCGAGCATCGCCCGCACGTCGGTAGCGAGAACCTTGCCTTCACCGAAGGCGATGGCCTGATCGGTCAGGCTCATGGCGTCCCGCATCGAACCGTCAGCGGCGCGACCGAGCAGCCACAGCGCATCGTCTTCGAACGGCACGTTTTCGGCGGTCAGTACGTGGGTCAAATGCTCGACCACACGCTCCGGCGTCATGTTCTTCAGCGAGAACTGCAGGCAGCGCGACAAAATCGTTGCCGGAAGTTTCTGCGGGTCAGTGGTCGCGAGGATGAACTTGACGTACGGCGGCGGCTCTTCGAGGGTTTTCAGCAGCGCATTGAAGGAATGGCTGGAAAGCATGTGCACTTCGTCGATCAGGTAGACCTTGAAGCGCCCACGGCTTGGCGCGTACTGCACGTTGTCGAGCAGTTCACGGGTGTCTTCGACCTTGGTGCGGCTCGCGGCGTCGATCTCGATCAGGTCGACGAAACGACCCTCGTCGATTTCACGGCACACCGAGCACTCGCCGCACGGGCTGGAAGTGATACCTGTCTCACAGTTCAGGCATTTGGCAATGATCCGCGCAATCGTGGTTTTACCCACCCCGCGCGTACCGGTGAACAGGTACGCGTGGTGCAGCCGCTGGCTGTCCAAGGCATTGATCAGAGCCTTGAGCACATGGGTCTGGCCGACCATTTCGCGGAACGAGCGCGGACGCCATTTACGTGCAAGAACCTGATAACTCATCGAAAACCGTCGCAACGAAGGAAGCTGAAGCGGCTAATGCTAGCGGAGCAAGGGCAAAATTGCATCCGGTGTCCTCGTCTAATGTGGCTAAGCTGCATCAGCAGAGGCTTTTATCGGCTCGGGATCGGGAATTACCGGAGCGTTTATGCGTTGGGCCTTGGGGGCACTGCTGGGAATCAGCCTGAGCGTAACGGCAGCGGAAACCCCGTTGCGCTTCGCCATGCCCGACAGCTGGGCGATGCCGATGGTGCAATACGAACGCGGCCGCCCGACCCAGGGCATCCTTTACGACCTGATGCTCAGCCTCGCCACACAGGTCGGCGTGCCGGCCGAGTTTCACGTCCTGCCCCGCGCCCGCGTGCAGACCGCCATGGAGCATGGCGAGATCGACGTGCGCTGCTATGCCGCACAGTCGTGGCTGCCGAATCAGTCGGGGGATTACATCTGGAGCATCCCGCTGCTGTTTCAGCGTGATCTATTGATCAGCCGCAAGGATCAACCGGCCAGCGCCGATCCCGCCCGCCTGCCCCGCCAGTCCATCGGCACCGTGCTTGGTTATACCTACCCTACCCTGCAACCGCTGTTCGACGCTGACCAACTTCAGCGTGAAGATGCGCGCAACCAAGAGCAGGTGCTGGAGAAGCTGCTGGCCGGGCGCTATCGCTATGCGGTGAGTAACCAGTGGACGCTGGACTGGTTTAATCAGCGGTTGATGCCTGAGCAGCAACTGCAAGGTGTCGCCGTGTTGCAGGAACAGAAGGTGGGTTGCTATGTGCGCAATGACCCGAAGGTGCCGGTGCAACGGATCTTGCGCACGTTGTTGCGGATGAAGATGTCGGGGGAGATTGATGAGATTATCCGGCTCTACACCGGCCACTCCGACAACACCCCATAACCTTGTGGGAGCTGGCTTGCCAGCGATTGCGGATTTTCAGTCAAATAGATGAACCTGACACACCGCTATCGCTGGCAAGCCAGCTCCCACAGGGTCATCTTCAACAGGGGGAATATGTGTCGATTTGGCAAATCGCAGGCACAAAAAAACCGCAGTGGGCGAAACCCATGCAGTTCTGGTTGAAGCGTTCGATTGTTCGTTAAGGTGGTAACCCCACCAGCCACACCCCGGCACACAATGTTCCCGCTGTGGCTGCTGCCTTCCGGCTCTGACCAGGTTCACGGGTAATCGTTGCGGGGGGACCGATGGGGTCACCATAACGACGCTTGCCTGTCGGCGAGCCGCGCCATTGTACCTATCTGAGACGAAGTTACAACCGTTGGTTGCAGATTAAAAATATGAACGGGTTCAAGGACATAAAGATCACAGCCAGCGGCAGCGCCTACAGGGCCAGAACTTCATCCGCCCTGCCGCCCGCCTGCTGGATCACCAGATGAATGAAGTGCAGCTTGGCAATCGCTGGCGCCGGTAGCACGAACGGGTAGAAATCCGGTTGGCCCATGCTGCGTGACAGCTCATTGAGCATGCCGGCCAGTTCGATCCACGCGTTGACGAACGACAGAAACGCCTCGCCGCCGGGATGCTCCGGGTCGTACAGCGTGCTGGTGGGAAACGGCTGGTAATCAAAATCCATTTCCCGCGCGCTCATGCCAAAACCCAGCGCGGTGTCCACGGCGTCCATCATGTGCAGGTAATGCGCCCAGGTTTCCGCCCAGTCTTCCCACGGATGCATCGTTGCGTAGGCGCTGACGTAGTGCTGCGGCCAGTCGAGTGGCGCGCCTTGCTGATAGTGACGATCGAGCGCCTCGGCGTAACTGGCGCGCTCGTCGCCGAACAGGTTGCGGAATGAGCCGAGCCATGGGCCGTTGGCGATCAGGCGATCCCAGTAATAATGCCCGACCTCATGACGAAAATGCCCGAGCAGTGTGCGATAGGGTTCGTGCATCGCCGCCCTCACCTGCTCGCGGTGGGCGTCGTCGGCTTCTTTGATGTCGAGGGTGACCAGGCCGTTGGCGTGGCCGGTCATCGGCGCGTTGCCTTCAAGGTCGACGCCGATGAAATCGAAGGCCAGCCCTGTGTCTTCATCGACGGTTTTCGGGATGACCTGCAAGCCGAGGGTAATCAGTTGCGCGACGAGACGCCGTTTGGCGATTTCGACTTTGCGCCAGCGCTCAGGGTTGTCCGGATCAGACAGGTCGGGGATGGTGCGGTTGAGGCTGCAAGCGATGCACAGGCTGTCGTGGTCGTTGGCTGGCAGCAGCCAGTTGCACGCGGCGGCTGTGTCGAGGTTGGCGCAGCGGCGGAACAATCCCGAGTCGGGATCGGCGTCGAGCGTCCAGGTGCCCTCGCAGGGCCCCGGTTGCAGCGAGGTCAGGCGGCTTTCTTCGGGTTGATAACCGAGCAAGGCATTACACGCCAGGCACTGGCTGTTGCGAAAGAACAGCGACTGGCCGCAGCGGCACGGCCAGACTTTGCTGTTGCGTGAGGATTCGCCCATGAACGGCGCGATGATGCGGGAACTGAGCTGCTCGAAAAAGCGGTGCATGGCGATCTCTCCCTGGGGCTTGCCAAGACTAGATCATTCCCGCGCGATGATCGTTCCCACGCTCTGCG
>NZ_AKJR01000139.1:0-19044 GCF_000282235.1 Pseudomonas sp. GM24
GCCCGCCCAGCCCTCTTCCAGAGGGAGAGGGGGCCGATCGAGTTGTCTCGAGTCCACCGCCGACCTGCAAAGTCGTGGCGATTATGGATTCGGTAAAGTGCGTTCAGGTCGGTGTATGTCGTCAATATCCTGCGTTCGGTTCCCTCTCCCTATGGGAGAGGGCTAGGGTGAGGGTTGCGAGTGGAGTTCAAAACCCCTAGATTTGGATCCAACCCCGACAGTGATAGCACCAAGCCATTTTTTCGGTGTTTTACTGCCGTGATTCGAGCTTCTTCATGCACTGATCAAAAGGCTGGGCGAAATGACTGAGAGGATGACCTGCGACGAGCGTTTTATTGCCCTGGCCCAAGAGCTGAACTACGACATCTATGGTGAGAACACCGCCGGCGGCAATTACGCGCCGCTGATCCGACATCATGATGAGCTGTACATCAGCGGTATGGTGCCGCGCACTAACGGCAAGATTCAGTATCCCGGTCGGGTTGGGCTGGAGTTGACCCTCAAGGATGCCCAGGCCGCCGCCAGCATCAGTGCAATGCGTTGCCTGGCGCTGATCGTCGATGCGGTGGGTTCGCTGGACAAGATCAAGGCGTTGTTGCGGGTGACGGTGTATGTGAAGTCGACGCCGGACTTCGTTGATCTGAGCGAAGTCGCCAACGGTGCCTCGGACGTGTTCAGTCATGTGCTCGGTGATGCCGGCCGGCACACGCGCACCACGGTCGGTGTGTATCAGTTGCCGAAGAACGCGGCGATTGAAGTGGACATGATTGTAGCGTTGCATCCTTCGGCTTGAGGGTGGTTTAGCGGTTTGCCCTCACCCTAGCCCTCTCCCTCGGGAGAGGGGACTGACCGAGGTGTCTTGCGCTATACATCGACCTGAGAGATTGAGGCGATTGTGGATTCGGCACCGCACTTTCATTTCGGTGCATCTCTTGAATATCTCCCGATCGGCTCCCTCTCCCTCGGGAGAGGGCTGGGCGGGCGGCGTTCCGATGAGGGGCGAGGATTTTCGCCACCTCACAAATCCCAAGCCGGACAACAAAAAGCCCCGCCTGAATCTCAGTGCGGGGCTTTTTCGTACAGCGGCTGCGCTATTACTGCGCGGCGATGCTGTAGCCATCAAACGCAGTCTGCTGCTGCAGTGCGGTGATGATGTTCTTGCGGTTCACTGCCTGTTCTGTACCAGCATTATCAACGAAAACTTCGCTTTCCAGTTCCGCCTCTTCGCCTTCACCGACGAAGGTGAAACCGAGGAACTCCAGCGCTGCACGGTCAACGTTCAGGCGCGAGCGTGGCGTGCGCAGTGGCAGGGTCACGCTGATGCCGTCCTTGCTGATGGTGAAGATTTCGACTTCTTTCTTCTTCGCAGCCTTGCTCTTGCCGCCGCTCGGATTGCTGATCGCCTGATGGGTCTGGTTCAGCACTTTCAGCGCGAGGCCGTAAACGATTTCCTGGAACGCCGGATCGTCCTTGAAGCTGGACAGGATGCGGCCGATCGAGAACTTGCTGCTGAGGTCTTCAAGGGCGGCGAGGTCGGCGGCTTCGGCGTCTTTCAGCGCCTTGAGTTCGCCCATCAGCTCGTAGGCCTTGTCGTCATCGAAACTGTCGTGAGCCTGACGGATCGCCGCGCGCAGCTCGCGGATCTGGTCGCTTTCGCGGGTCGACTGGAACGCGTCCAGGACCATCTCGCTGATGATTTTGGCTTGTGGCAGGTGTTGTGAAAGATTGATGGAGTTTTCGTATTCCGCTTTGGACGATTCGGTGACTACGGATTCAGCGGTGTTGAAATCGGACATTGAAATTTCACTACTTTTTTAACTTGAGTGGAGATGAGAAAACCGAGGGCTTTTTCAGGCCGACTAATTTAGGGGAGCGCGGCGGCGTTGTCACGGAGCAACGGTCTGCCGGTCGAGTTTTTTCCCGGCGTGCACTATTTCCGGCGCGGCCGTTCCATGGCAATCACCGAGGTTTCAAAACCCAGGCTGGCAAAAAAAGCCTCTGCGCCCTCGCGTCCGGCCCGCAGCACCCAAGTAATATCGGGGTTGTCGCCCATGATGTGCTCGACCAGTGCACGGCCAACCCCTGCACGCCGATGCTGGTCATCGACCACCACCATCGACAGGTAACCGTTGGACAAACCATCGCTGATCCCGCGAGCGAAGCCGATGATCTGCCCACCCTGGACGGCAACGGCGGTGCGCTGAGAGTTGTCGATCAACTGGGCGAAGTATTCAGCTGAACCGGTGCGATGGCTCCAGCCATGCTGCCCGAGAAACCGCCTTACCGATTGCGTTTCGGCGGGCCGCAAATCACGTACGTTGGGTGTGTTGTTCATCTGCTGTTCGAGTCCTTGTCAGCAATTTTTCATGGAAGAGCAGCGTAGGCAGCGTCAGGATTTCCCCCACGTCTGCATCGCAAACTCCACGAACCGGCGCAATTTCGGCAAACGATAACGATCTGGCGCGTAGAGCAGATGCATCGGTCTGCTGGGTGGCTGGAAATCGGCCACGACCTTCACCAGTCGGCCTTCGCGCAGGTCTTGTTCCACCAGCGCATCCGGCAGCATCACGATGCCCATGCCGGTGCGGGCCGCCTGGTGCAGCCCGGCGGAGCTGTTGATCAGCATAGGCCCGCTGACGTCGACCATGATCTCCCCATCGGGACCACTGAGACGCCAGCGCTTTTCCACCGATTGCCAGTCGTCGCCAGCGGGATAGGCGAACGACAGGCAGTCGTGTTGTTGCAGGTCTTCCGGGGTTTTTGGCATGCCCCGCCGGGCGACATAGTGCGGCGAGGCGCACACGGTCAGGGTGTAATCGATCAAAGGCCGGGCGATCAGGTTGGACTGCTCGAAATTGCCCAGCCGAAACGCCACATCCAGGCCACTCTCCAGTAGATCGGGACGGCTGTTGGTCAGCACCACGTCGAGTTTGACCTGCGGGTACAGCAAGGAAAATTCACTGAGCGCCGGGGCCAGCCGTTCAACGCCGAACGTCAGCGGCGCGGTGAGGCGCAGCATGCCCCGGGGTTGATCGAGGGTCTGCTCGGCGAGGCGTTCGGAATCGGCGACCAATCCCAACACTTCCAGACAACGCTGGTAGTAAACGCTGCCGAATTCAGTGAGCCGCTGACGGCGGGTCGTGCGTTGCAGCAGTTGCACGCCCAGCCGTTGCTCCAGCGCGCGCAGATGATTGCCGACCATGGTCGTCGACAGGTCGCACTGCAACGCGGCCGCCGTCATGCTCCCGGCTTCGACGACTTTGACGTACACGCTCATCGACTGGAACAGGTCCATTATCAAGCTCAGCTTTTAAATGAATGAAGTTTTCCCGAGTTTATCCAGTTTCGCTGGCTAACCATACTGCCAGCACACCGACCTGCACTGGAGTTTGAAGTCATGACCGCCGCCCTGATGAACACCTACCAACCACTGGCCTTGAGCTTCACCAAGGGCCTGGGCACTCGCCTGTGGGATCAGGCCGGTCGCGAATATCTGGATGCGGTGGCCGGTGTGGCGGTGACCAACGTCGGCCACTCACACCCGCGGATCGTTTCGGCGATCAGCGAGCAGGCCGGGTTGCTGCTGCACACGTCGAATCTGTACAGCATCGACTGGCAGCAACAACTGGCCAAACGGCTGACTGAGCTGTCGGGCATGGAGCGCGCGTTTTTCAATAATTCCGGTGCCGAGGCCAATGAAACAGCGCTGAAACTCGCGCGTTTATACGGCTGGCGCAAAGGCATCGAACAGCCGCTGGTGGTGGTCATGGCCAACGCGTTCCACGGCCGCACACTTGGTACCTTGTCAGCCAGCGATGGCCCGGCAGTACGCCTGGGTTTCAACGATTTGCCGGGGGATTTCCTCAAAGTGCCGTTCGGCGATCTCGCTGCGCTGGAGCAGGTACAGCAAAAGCACGGTGAGCGCATCGTGGCGATTCTGGTTGAGCCAATCCAAGGCGAAAGCGGTGTGCAGCTCGCGCCGCCCGGTTACCTTAAAGCCCTGCGCGAACTGTGTAATCGCCATGCGTGGCTATTGATGCTCGATGAAATCCAGACCGGCATCGGCCGTACCGGGCGCTGGTTCGCCTTTCACCATGAAGGCATTGTCCCGGATGTCATGACCCTGGCAAAAGGACTGGGCAACGGCGTGCCGATCGGCGCTTGCCTGGCCCGGGGCAGGGCGGCGGATCTGTTTACGCCCGGCAGCCATGGCAGCACCTTCGGCGGCAATCCACTGGCGTGTCGGGTCGGTTGCACGGTGCTGGATATCATCGAAGAACAGGGCCTGCTGGAAAATGCCAGGATTCAGGGGGAACGGCTATTAACTCGCCTGCGCGCAGAGCTGGCGGACAATCCCAATGTGCTGGCGATTCGCGGGCAGGGCTTGATGATCGGGATCGAGCTGAAACAACCGGTGCGTGATCTGACCCTGATCGCCGCGCGGGATTATGGACTGTTGATCAACGTCACGCGGGGCAAGACGATACGGCTGCTGCCACCGTTGACGATTGATGAGCGTGAGGTGGAGATGATTGTCAGAGGTGTGGGATGTGTCGTTCAGTCGTGACGATTTTCACTCTTCGATCAAATGTCTGACTTTGGCTTTTCCTGCGCGCATTTCGCCGATCGATCTGATCAACCGCTCGGCGTTTGCGGGTGAGCGCATCAAGTAGGCTGTTTCTTCGAGTGTGCTGTTCTCGCCAGGAGGCATCATCACGACAGGCTCAGATTCTTGCCGGGATTGCGAAGTTAGCTCTCGATCCTCGCTGGATGCCAAGAACGTATGGAGGTGAGTACAGGATGACAAGGCGACACCTACTAGTGGTTGTTTCGCAGAAGGGTTGCTGCGAGCACGTTCAGTATCACTTAAGAACCCTGGAGACGTTTCTGAGACGTCTGTAATCCTTGTCCACTGTCTCGGGCAGTGAGAAACCGCCGCGTTGTCGGGATCTGGTATTTCCAATGTAGGAAAAAACTTGTGGCTAGTCCGGATAATCCGCCAGATCCGGCGCCAGCATCCGTGTCTTCGCCTTGCCATTCGAATTGTGCTGAATGATCTCGCGCGGCTGCCCCTGCTCATTGAAAAACACCTGACCGATCCCCGCCGAATTCCACAACCGTTCACCTGCCTCAGCATGTTCCGGCGTGTACGGCACGATGCGCATGCGTCGGCGTTTGGTAAACCAGTTCAGCGGGGAGCGTGGCGAGTAGAGCCAGCGGTTGAGGCGGTCGAACCATTCCAGCAGGCTTTTCGGAAACTCGTTCTTGATCCCGCTGCTGGTGATCTGCCAGATCCGCGGCCCGGCCTTGCGGTGGCGGATAAGTACTTCGTAGACGAAGGAATAATGCACATCGCCGGACAGCACCACGTAGTTACCCGGTGTGCGCGAGTGGCGGAAAATATTCAGGATCACTTGCGCGGCACCGCGATGGGCCATCCAGTTTTCCGCGTCGACCAGCAGCGGATAACCGCACCAACTGAAAACCTTCTGCACGGTTTCAATCAGCTTCACGCCGAAGATCGGCGCCGGAGAAACGATGATCGCTGACGGGTGATCAAGCAGTTCCTGTTGCAGTTCGCTCAGCGCCTCCCAATCGAGCAGGCCCGACGGTTGCTTGAGCGCCATCTCACTGCGCCAGCGTCGGGTGCGCGTGTCGATGACTACCAGCGCCGGACTGGTTGGCAGTACGAAATGCCAATGCTGAAAGCGCAGCAGGTCATCGATCAAACCGTCCTGCACCGGGCTGTCGAGATACTGATCATCACCGCTGGCGCTAAGGCTCAGGGTTTTTCCCAGCACATCCTTGAACGCATCGGGATTATTGCCCCAGCCCTGACACAACATATAGGCGATCAACGCGTTGCCGATGATGCGTTTGGAGAACGGATGGCCGTAGGCCGTTTCCTCCCATTGCGCGGACAGGTTCCAGTCATCGGTGATGTCGTGATCATCGAAAATCATCAGGCTCGGCAGATGCGCGAGCGCGCGGGCGACCTTGTCCAATCCAGCCTTGAACGCGTCGATGCGAGTCTGTTCGAGGGTGTAGCGCTTGAGGCGTTCGGGCGTCAGTTCGGGCGCTTGCGGATCGATCAGCGACCAGGCCGTCGGCGACCATACCAGCAAGTACATCGCCATGACTTCGGCGAACGTCACCAGATGATTGTCAGCACTGCTGCTGGTGAAAATCGGCTTACGCGCACCGCCGAAAAATCGCTCGCGCAATGTCTCGTTGCTTTCCAGCGCCGGTAACAAATCCGCACGGTGGTAGTAACTGGCCGGGTGTTTGTAGAGCTTGGCGCTGTCGCTGACCACGGCACCTTCGAGGTGTTCGTCGAACAGGCCAAGGCGTTCGATCAAGGCATGAATCGCCCGCAACATCGGGCCGGCGACATCGTCGGCGTAGACCTGATCGCCGCTCATCATCAACAGGGCGGGGCGTTGTTGCGGATCCGTTTCCGTCGCCAGCAATTGGTCGACGCAAAGCAAACCATCCGTCGCCGGGTGATGCGGCTTGCGGCAAGAGCCATGCAGCAGTTGATCGATCCGCGAGCGCAGGACGAAGTTCGGGCTGGTTGCATCGCCGTACAGAAAATGCGCCGCCCAGTCGGCGATGCCCTCTGCATTGTCGATCAGCAGGTCATAGTCGATACGTGTGTCGCAGGGCAGGGCGCTATCGAGAACAACATCGATGAGATGAACAAAGGCATCGCGGCCTACTGGAATGACCGTGCATTTCCCGGCGTCGAGAGGAATGTCTCCTACACCTTGCAGGCGCAAGGTCAGCGCCAGTGGCCGCGTGCCGACCAGCCACATGACCACGCGCGTTGGCTCCAGCCGTCGCAACAGCGGGCCGGCCAGGACAGGAGGCAGCGGGATCAGGTCAGCGGGTGTCGAAGACATCGAGGGCAAAGCTCAAGGCGCACAGGCCGGCGATGATAGCGCAGCCGGCGCCTTGATCCCTTAAATGAGGCTTAAGAATCGATCTTCTTCAGCTTCAGATCGAGCAGTCGCCACGCGGCTTTGTCAGTATCTCTGCCGTCTACTTGCTGAACGGAACAGTCAGAACTGTAGCTGACATGGTCGCCCAACATGTTCAGAGCGGTGACGGTGCTGCTGATGGTATAGGTCTGATCCTTGAACCGTTGGCTGCTCGCGCTCTTGGCGCTGGCGATCGCTGTCGACGCTGAAAAACGCATGGCACTTTTGATAATAGGGTCGCAAATCATGAACGCCATCAGGGATCTGTCCGCGTCCGGATGGTTGCCGGCCAGTCGGCGCGAAACTTCAAAATCGTTGCGCACGTTGTCCTTGAAGTTCTTCTCCTGGATTAATGCGGTCAGGCGCTGGCTGTAGTTCGGTAGAAGTGCGGACTCGGGCGGCGAAGGCTCGTTCTGTGGTTCGCTGGCGACATAGGTCGTAAGGTTGTCGGAGTTCTCAGGTGAGGACGCGATCGCAGCCATGGGCTCCATTGCCTTTTCTAATTCAGGCATGAGTGCCGCCGCGGCGCTCTGCGTCTCGCTGCTCTGCGTTGTCCTCGGCGCGGCCGACGGAAACAGCGACAACGTGATCGACAGCACCACCATCGCGACAATGAAGCCGCCCGCTGCGCCAACGATGTTGCCGTAGAAAATATTCCAGCTGCCACGGTTCTTGACCACCCAGCGCCACATGAACCCCCAAACCGCGACAATCGCCAGAAAACGCAGAAACTCCATTTGATCCTTTCCTTAAACCTTCCAAACCTGAAATCAACGCACGCCCAAGGTGAACGCTGAGAATGGCCGGCAAGATAACAAAACAGACGTGAAATGGCAGTGACGATCGCGGTGCTCAGTGAAAATTAAGCGCGAAAAACGCCAGCGTCGTCACACCCGCAGCCAGCCCACAGATACCGGCGAAAAGTTGCCGGGCCAACGGATGCTCTGGCCGAGGACGCCTGACCAGCCACATCCAGACACCCGCCAGCACGCCGAACGTGGTGATTACTTGCAACACGCTACTGGCCAGTTTCTCCGGCGAAGGAGACACGTGCGCCGGGAATAGGCCTGAACAGATCACCGAAAAAATCATCGCTACGATGAAGCCGCTGGCGGCACCCGCCAGGTTGGCGAGGATCAGGTTCCAGGCACCACGAGTCTGCACGACCCAAGCCCAAACGGCTCCCCAGACGAAAAAGTACAACACGGCCATCAAGGTGTTTCTCCCTCTGAAAATTGACTCCACCGAGGTGTTGGCGACCTCGTTACTGGCAGTGGACGGCAAGATAGCAAAATAGTAGCGTCGCGCCACTGCCCATCTCCGTAACGGACTACCCATGCCAGTCAGTACCCACTGTTTGCGCCTGCTCTGCGCAATCACACTCACCGCTGCAATGGCCCCAGCATTCGCCGCCGTGCAAGAGCATCCGGAAAACAGCTGGAAGTACTACGCCGGTAACTGCCAGCGCGTGCTGGAGAAAATGGCCGACGTGCAAAGCGGCCGCACCACCGCCTACGACGTGATGTTCGCGCTGGAAAGCAACCTGCAGACCATGAATGAACACCGCTCCAACCTGACGCCCAATCACTTGGGCTCGCGAGAATTCGCCGAATGCGAAAACTTCGCGGGCCAGGCTGAATCAATCATTGCCCAAGGCAAAGCCGAGTTCGCCGCAAAAATGCAAGGTGCTGCGGAGGAAGGCCGCATCGCCCACCAGAATTCCCCCGCCTACCAACGCGCCCGCTCCCTCGGCTACAGCGACGTCGGTGATATATCTTTCCTGAAACTGCACGAAGACACCGACGGCGAAGTACGCCTGAAAACCATGTTGATCACCGTCGACGAAATCTGCGGCCAATACTTCCGCGCCACGCAATACGTGAAGCCGTATGTGATCTATACGGTTCGGCCTTCTGACGGCGGTTGTGGCGAAGTGAAGCGCGTTGCAGTGGTTGGCGGCCGATCAGTGGAGAAGGGTGATTACATTGATGAGAAGGGTGAGTTTCAGTATCTGGGTTGGAAAAAGCTTGTTGGTGCCGACGGGTTCCCAACCGATATCCGCGTGCTGAAAGCCCGTCGTTGAAACTAAGAAATACCGGGATGTTTTCTTGAAGATGAGGATGGACAGATGATCGACTTCAACAACAAAGGCTTCTTCAAACTCAAGCAGAACGATGAGTACGCCGAACGCGTAACCGCGCTGTTGCTGGACGGTGAAGAAGTGATCGACTCTTACAAGGCCATGCGTGACGGCGTGGTGTTTACCAACAAACGCATCATCGCCGTCAACGTTCAGGGCATTACCGGCAGCAAGAAGGATTTCACGTCCTTGCCGTACAAGAACATCGTCGCCTACTCCGTGGAAACCTCGGGCACGTTCGATCTGGATTCGGAGTTGGAGATTTACTTCTCGTCACTGGGGAAAGTGAAGTTCGAATTCACCGGGAAGACGTCGATGGTGGAGATTTCCAAGTACATCTCCAAGCATCTGCTGTAACGCCTCAGCCCATTACAAGATGTCTTTCAAATAACCCTTGAGCGCGAGGAGCGGCTGATCCAGCTGCTCCAGCGAACGCGCCTCGCTGAACTCGGCTGACAACCTCTGCAACTCGCGCCCCAGCGGTTTCTCGACACCGCCCAAGGCGTCCATCGCCAAGCTTAGGCATTCGTTCATCTTGAACTGAATGGTCTCGACATCCCCACGCCGCACCAATAGTTCGAAAATGTCTTTCTGGTAATCACCCATGACCATGTCGTCCCGCAGGATCGGGCTCAGGCCTTCTTCCTCGTAAGCGAGCTTGAGGGAGAAAAGGGCGACTGTTTCCAGTGACGTTTCCATGAAGTGACCTTTGTGGGATCTCGCCGGGCGGCCAGCGGCACTTTCCGGCAGACGAAAAAAAAGGCCTTGCTAAGCAAGACCTTTCTTAATTTTGGTGCCCCGAGGGAGACTCGAACTCCCACTCCTTTCGAAAACGGATTTTGAATCCGCCGCGTCTACCAATTCCGCCATCAGGGCTCAATGGCGGCGAAGTATAGAGATGAGATTACCGTCGGTCAATCAGGTACATAGAGAATTTTCGATATTTCCGCTAGACTTTCCGGCCCTGCTAGACGAACCCCATCATGCGCGTTGCTGACTTTACTTTCGAGCTCCCTGATTCGCTGATCGCCCGCCACCCTTTGGCCGAGCGTCGCGGTAGTCGCCTGCTGACCCTTGACGGGCCGAGCGGCGCCCTCGCACACCGTCAATTCACTGATTTGCTTGAGCATTTGCGCCCGGGCGATTTGATGGTGTTCAACAATACCCGGGTGATTCCGGCGCGGCTGTTCGGGCAGAAAGCGTCCGGCGGCAAGCTGGAAATCCTCGTTGAGCGGGTGCTCGATACGCACCGCGTGCTGGCCCATGTGCGTTCCAGCAAGTCGCCGAAGCCGGGTTCGAAGATCCTTATCGACGGTGGTGGCGAGGCAGAAATGCTTGCGCGTCACGATGCGTTGTTCGAACTCGGCTTCGCTGAAGAAGTGTTGCCGCTGCTCGATCGCGTCGGGCACATGCCGTTGCCTCCTTATATAGACCGCCCGGACGAAGGCTCGGATCGCGAGCGTTATCAGACCGTGTACGCCGAGAAACTCGGTGCGGTGGCGGCGCCGACAGCGGGGCTGCATTTCGATCAGTCGCTGATGGAAGCGATTGCGGCCAAGGGCGTCGAGACCACGTTCGTTACGCTGCACGTGGGCGCGGGGACGTTCCAGCCGGTGCGCGTCGAGAAGCTTGAAGATCACCACATGCACACCGAGTGGCTGGAAGTCGGCCAGGATGTGGTTGATGCGGTCGCGGCATGCCGTGCGCGTGGTGGTCGGGTGATTGCCGTCGGCACCACCAGCGTGCGCTCGCTGGAAAGCGCCGCGCGCGATGGCGTGCTCAAGCCGTTCAGTGGCGACACCGATATCTTTATCTTCCCGGGCCGACCGTTCCATGTGGTCGATGCCCTGGTGACCAATTTCCATTTGCCGGAATCGACGCTGTTGATGCTGGTTTCGGCATTTGCCGGTTATCCCGAGACCATGGCTGCCTACAAGGCTGCCGTCGACAACGGTTACCGCTTTTTCAGCTACGGTGATGCGATGTTCATCACCCGTAATCCCGCACCTACTGCCCCTAAAGAAACCGGCCCAGAGGAAACAGAATGAGTCGCGAATGTCGCATGTCCTTTGAACTTCTGGCCACCGATGGCAAGGCCCGACGTGGTCGTCTGACCTTCCCGCGTGGCACCGTCGAGACCCCGGCGTTCATGCCGGTGGGCACTTACGGCACGGTCAAGGGCATGTTGCCGCGTGACATCGTTGCCACCGGCGCAGAAATCATTCTCGGCAACACCTTCCACCTGTGGCTGCGCCCTGGCACCCAAGTGATCAAGGAACACGGCGACCTGCACGATTTCATGCAGTGGAAAGGCCCGATCCTCACCGACTCCGGTGGCTTCCAGGTGTTCAGCCTCGGCGCGATGCGCAAGATCAAGGAGGAGGGCGTGACCTTCGCCTCTCCGGTCGACGGCGCCAAAGTGTTCATGGGCCCGGAAGAATCGATGCAGGTGCAGCGCGACCTCGGCTCCGACATCGTGATGATTTTCGACGAATGCACGCCGTACCCGGCCGACGAAGACGTCGCGCGCGTATCGATGGAACTGTCGCTGCGCTGGGCTCAGCGTTCGAAAAATGCTCACGGTGACAACACCGCGGCGCTGTTCGGCATCGTTCAGGGTGGCATGCACCAGGATCTGCGCATGCGCTCGCTGGAAGGCCTCGACAAGATCGGTTTCGATGGCCTGGCCATTGGCGGTCTGTCGGTGGGCGAGCCGAAGCACGAGATGATCAAAGTATTGGATTATCTGCCGGGCATGATGCCGGCTGACAAACCTCGTTACCTTATGGGCGTTGGCAAACCGGAAGATCTGGTTGAGGGTGTGCGCCGCGGTGTGGACATGTTCGATTGCGTGATGCCAACCCGTAATGCCCGCAATGGGCATCTGTTCATTGATACAGGCGTGCTGAAGATCCGTAACGCGTTCCATCGCCATGATGAATCGCCGCTGGATCCGACCTGCGATTGCTATACCTGCCAGAACTTCTCCCGCGCTTATCTGCATCACCTGGACAAGTGCGGCGAAATGCTGGGAAGCATGCTCAATACCATCCATAACTTGCGCCATTATCAGGTGCTGATGGCTGGTTTGCGCGAGGCTATTCAACAGGGTACATTGGCCGCCTTTGTCGATGCCTTCTACGCCAAACGCGGGCTCCCCGTTCCGCCTTTGGACTGAGTTTTCTGACCCCAAGATTCAACATTTGCAACTGGAGTGCTAAATGAGCTTTTTTATCTCTAACGCCATGGCTGACGCGGCTGCACCGGCTGCTGCCGGCCCAATGGGCGGCGGTTTCGAGTGGATTTTCCTGGTCGGCTTCCTGGTCATCTTCTACCTGATGATCTGGCGTCCACAGGCCAAGCGCGCCAAAGAGCAGAAGAACCTGCTGAGCAGCCTGCAGAAGGGCGACGAAGTGGTCACCACCGGCGGCATCGCTGGCAAGATCACCAAAGTGGCCGATGACTTCGTGGTTCTGGAAGTTTCCGACACCGTGGAAATGAAGTTCCAGAAAGGCGCCATCGCCGCCACGCTGCCAAAAGGCACGCTGAAAGCGATCTGAAGCAACAACTTCTACTCAATCGACGGGGCGCGCAAGGCGCCCCGCGTTCATAACGGGCGGCGTGATGCTGAACAAATATCCTCTGTGGAAATACATTCTGATCCTGGCGGTGCTGGCGATCGGTCTGATTTATTCCGCTCCGAATCTATACCCCGATGACCCGGCCATTCAGGTCAGCGGTGCAAGCACTGCGCTGCAAGTCAATCAGGCTGATCTGGATCGTGTGAGCACTGCGCTCAAGGAGTCCGGGATCAACGTCAAGGCAGCCACGCTGGCCGCCAACGGCAAGGGCGGTCTGATCCGTCTGAGCAAGGCTGAAGACCAGCTGCCGGCCAAAGACGTTGTGCGCAAGGCGTTGGGTGATGACTACGTCGTCGCGCTGAACCTGGCACAGACCACCCCGCAATGGCTGCGCAATCTGGGCGCGCACCCGATGAAGCTGGGTCTGGACTTGTCCGGTGGTGTGCACTTCCTGCTGGAAGTGGACATGGACAAAGCCCTCGATGCACGCCTGAAAGTTTACGAAGGCGACGTCAAGAGCCTGCTGCGTAAAGAGAAGCTGCGCTATCGCAGTCTGCCGCAACTGGGCGGTGCCATTCAGTTGGGCTTCAGTGATGAAGACTCCCGCGAACAGGCCCGTGCACTGATCCGCAAGAACTTCAACGATTTCGACATTGTTCCGGCCGACCTCAACGGTCAACCGGTGCTGCGTCTGGCGATGACCCCGGCCAAGCTGGCGGAAATCCGTGAATACTCCATCAAGCAGAACTTGACCACGGTACGTAACCGCGTCAACGAGCTGGGTGTTGCCGAACCGATCGTTCAGCGTCAGGGCGCCAACCGCATCGTGGTTGAGCTGCCGGGCGTGCAGGACACTGCCGAAGCCAAGCGTATTCTCGGCAAGACGGCCAACCTCGAGTTCCGTCTGGCTGCTGAGCCGGGCGCTTCGAAAGCCACCTCCGAAACCTTCGAGTTCCGTGAAGGCAATCGTCCGCCAGCACAGATCGAGCGTGGCCTGATCATCACCGGTGACCAAGTTACCGATGCCAAGGCCGGCTTCGGCGAGCACGGCACGCCTGAAGTGAACATCCGTCTGGATGGTCACGGTGGTGAGCTGATGAGCCGCGCTACTCGTTCGAACGTCGGTCGCAGCATGGCGGTGATCTTCATCGAACAGCGTCCGGTCACCACTTACACCAAGCAAGTGGTCGATGGCGTCGAGAAAGACGTCGCGGTGCAAACGTTCAAAGAAGAGAAGAAGATCATCAGCCTGGCGACCATTCAGTCGCCGCTGGGTGCTCAGTTCCGCATCACTGGCCTGAACGGTCAGGGCGAGTCGTCCGAACTGGCGCTGCTGCTGCGTGCCGGTGGTCTGGCCGCACCGATGTACTTCGCTGAAGAGCGCACCATCGGCCCGAGCCTGGGTGCTGACAACATCACCAAAGGTATCGATGCGTCGCTGTGGGGCATGTTGTTCGTGTCGCTGTTCATCATCGCCATCTACCGCTTCTTCGGCATCATCGCTACCGTTGCTTTGGCGGTGAACATGGTGCTGCTGCTGGCCCTGATGTCGCTGCTGGGTGCAACGCTGACCCTGCCGGGTATCGCCGGTATCGTGCTGACCATGGGTATGGCGGTCGACGCCAACGTGCTGATCTTCTCGCGGATTCGTGAAGAGATCGCCGCCGGCATGACCGTGCAGCGTGCAATCAACGAAGGCTTCGGCCGGGCATTCACCGCGATTCTCGACGCCAACCTGACCACCTTGTTGGTCGGCGGGATTCTCTTTGCCATGGGCACCGGCCCGGTCAAAGGTTTCGCAGTGACCATGTCCCTCGGGATCTTTACCTCGATGTTCACGGCCATCATGGTGACCCGCGCAATGGTCAACCTGATCTTTGGCGGACGTGACTTCAAGAAGTTGTGGATTTAAGGGGCTGCCATGTTACGTACAATCAACTTCATGGGCGTTCGCAACTTCGCGTTCGGCGTCACAGTGTTTCTCACGTTGCTGGCTATGTTCAGTGTCGCTACCAAGGGCATGAACTGGGGCCTGGACTTCACCGGCGGTACGCTCATCGAGCTGACCTACGAGCGTCCGGCCGACGTTACCAAGGTGCGTGAGCAGCTGGCGACGTCGGGTTACCACGAAGCAATCGTGCAGAGCTTCGGTGCGACTACCGATCTGCTGGTGCGGATGCCTGGTGAAGACCCGCAACTGGGCCATCAGGTGGCGGAAGCGCTGTTGAAGGTCGGCGGCGATAACCCGGCAACGGTCAAGCGTGTCGAGTTCGTCGGCCCGCAGGTCGGTGAAGAGCTACGCGACCAGGGCGGCCTCGGCATGCTGCTGGCGCTCGGCGGCATCCTGATCTACTTGGCTTTCCGCTTTCAGTGGAAATTCGCGGTCGGCGCCATCGTTTCGCTGATTCACGACGTGATCGTCACCATCGGTATCCTGTCGTACTTCCAGATCACTTTCGATCTGACCGTACTGGCGGCGGTGCTGGCGATCATCGGTTACTCGCTGAACGACACCATCGTGGTATTCGACCGGGTTCGTGAGAACTTCCGTGTCCTGCGCAAGGCAACGCTGATCGAGAACATCAACATCTCGACCACGCAAACCCTGCTGCGCACCATGGCGACGTCGATCTCCACCTTGCTGGCGATTGCGGCACTGCTGTTCTTCGGCGGTGACAACCTGTTCGGCTTCTCGATCGCGCTGTTTATCGGTGTTCTGGCGGGTACCTACTCGTCGATCTACATCGCTAACGTGGTGCTGATCTGGCTGAACCTGACCACCGAGGATCTGATTCCTCCGGCCAACACCGAGAAGGAAGTCGACGACCGTCCATAACGGCCATCGTTTTCCCGGCTGTCAGCCCAAGAAAGGCGCGAGTTGAACTCGCGCCTTTTTTTATGCTCCAAGGCTGGGAGAAGCGCGGGCGCGTCCCGCATGTGATGGTCAGGAGGTTCATGTGAACAAGTCGTTGCTGGTTGGTGCGGTATTGGGTGCTGTCGGTGTGACTGCCGGGGGTGCTGTTGCCACCTACAGCCTGGTTAAAAGCGGCCCTGAGTATGCGCAAGTATTGGCCGTTGAACCGGTTAAAACACAGATCAAGACTCCACGTGAAGTGTGCAAGGACGTGACAGTGACTCGTCAGGCACCGGTAAAAGATCAACACCAGATTGCCGGTACCGTCGTCGGTGCGCTGGCAGGTGGTTTGCTGGGTAATCAGATTGGCGGCGGCACCGGCAAGAAAATTGCCACGGTAGCCGGTGCGGTCGGTGGCGGTTATGCGGGTAACAAGGTGCAGGAAGGCATGCAGGAGCGTGACACCTACACCACCACGCAAACCCGCTGCAACACAGTCAATGACATCAGCGACAAAGTCGTCGGTTACGACGTGCGTTACTCGCTCGATGGCAAGGAAGGCAAAGTGCGGATGGATCGCGATCCGGGCAACCAGATTCCGGTCGACAAGGAAGGCAAGCTGATTCTGTCGCAGAATGAGCCGGCTCAGTAAAGAGCGACTGTTTTAACAAGAAGCACCCTGCGGGGTGCTTTTTTGTGCCCGCCATTTAGGCTGCACAACAAATCCCCTGTAGGAGTGAGCCTGCTCGCGATAGCTATTCATCATTCAATGCAGGTGGTGGCTGATACACCGCTATCGCGAGCAGGCTCACTCCTGCATTGGTCCCGTGGTGTGGCAGGTGACGAATTCCAGGCATAAAAAAAGCACCCCGAAGGGTGCTTTTTTCGTTTCGCGTGACGCTTAGCGCTTCAGCGAAGACGGCAGGTGCGGCTGGATCGCCGTCAGAACTGCCTTGAAGCATTTGGTGTTGCCGGCAACGATATGGCCTTTTTCAAGGAAGTCGTGACCGCCGGTGAAGTCGCTCACCAGGCCGCCGGCTTCTTGAATCAGCAGGGCGCCTGCAGCCATGTCCCACTCGGACAGACCCGATTCCCAGAACGCGTCGAAACGACCGGCAGCAACATACGCCAGGTCCAGGCTCGCCGAACCGGCGCGGCGGATGCCGGCAGTCTGGCCAACCAGGGCGCGGAACATGCCCAGGTAGTTGTCGAGGTTGTCCATCTGATCGTCACGGAACGGGAAACCGGTACCCAGCAGTGCGCCGTCGAGGCTGGTGCGACCGCTGACGCGCAGGCGACGACCGTTCAGTTGAGCGCCGCGACCACGGCTGGCGGTGAATTCTTCCTGACGAACCGGGTCCAGAACCACTGCGTGTTCCAGGCGACCGCGGTATTTGCAGGCAATGCTGACAGCGAAGTGCGGAATGCCGCGCAGGAAGTTAGTGGTGCCGTCCAGTGGATCGATGATCCACAGGTACTCTTCACCTTCGATGCCGGTACCGGCGTGCAGGCCGGTCTCTTCACCTTGGATCGAGTGATTCGGGTAAGCCTTGCGCAGGGCGTCGATGATTTTCTGTTCAGCGGCGCGATCGACCTCGGATACATAATCCTTGGCGTCTTTTTCGTCGACCTTGATGGTATCCAGGCGCTCGATGGAGCGGAAGATCAGTTCACTGGCGCTGCGGGCGGCGCGCAGCGCGATATTCAGCATGGGCTGCATGGATGTGTCACCTAAGGTTGTTAAAGAAAGCCGCGCATTCTATCAGAACTTTTCTTCAGGTGAAGGACGCTGTTCGCTTTCATAGCTTAACGGTAGGCTGTTCTGTAAGATTTGCACCCCTTTCCTGTGTCCGAGAGCGCCTCCCTTGCTGCAGAACATTCGTGTCGTCCTGGTCAATACCAGCCACCCCGGCAACATCGGCGGGGCCGCGCGCGCCATGAAAAACATGGGTCTGTCGCGACTGGTGCTGGTCGAACCGCGGGTCTTCCCGCACCACGAAGCCGACGCTCGTGCTTCCGGTGCCGGTGACATCCTTGAAAATGCGCAAGTCGTCGCCACTTTGGAAGACGCCTTGGTCGGCTGCAATCTGGTGCTCGGCACTAGCGCCCGTGACCGGCGTATTCCTTGGCCGCTGCTGGATCCGCGCGAGTGCGGCACCAAAGTGGTCGAGGAAGCCGGGCAGGGCGCTGAAATCGCCCTGGTGTTCGGTCGTGAAGATTCCGGTCTGACCAATGAAGAGCTGCAGCGATGTCACTTTCACGTGCACATCCCCTCCGACCCTGAGTTCAGTTCGCTGAACCTTGGCGCGGCGGTGCAGGTGTTGAGCTACGAAGTGCGCATGGCCTGGCTGGCAGCGCAAGGTCAGCCGAGCAAGATCGAGAAAGAAGAAGTGGCTTCGGTGAAAAGTGCCGAGCTGGCGACCATGGATGAGCTGGAGCGATTCTATGAGCATCTGGAGCAGACGCTGGTCGCCATCGAATTTCTCGATCCGGAAAAGCCGCGGCACTTGATGGCGCGCCTGCGCCGGTTGTACGGACGCAGCTCGGTGAGTCGGGCGGAAATGAATATTTTGCGTGGCATCCTCACGGAAACCCAGAAGGCGGCCCGTGGCGAGCTTCTTAAGCGGAAGGACTAAATGATGTTTGAGCGTTTGCGTGAAGATATCCAGAGCGTATTCCATCGAGACCCGGCGGCGCGTAACGCTTTTGAAGTCCTGACCTGCTACCCCGGCATGCATGCGATCTGGATTCATCGATTGGCCGGCATGCTGTGGCGCAACGAACTGAAATGGCTGGCGCGGCTGGTGTCGAACTTCGGTCGCTGGTTGACCGGGATCGAGATTCATCCGGGCGCCAAGGTCGGTCGACGCTTCTTTATCGACCACGGCATGGGCATCGTTATTGGTGAAACCGCCGAGATTGGCGATGACGTGACCATTTATCAGGGCGTGACCCTGGGTGGCACAAGCTGGAACAAAGGCAAACGCCACCCGACGTTGGGTGATGGTGTGGTTGTCGGTGCGGGCGCCAAGGTGCTTGGTCCGTTCACCGTCGGCGCCGGTGCCAAGGTTGGTTCCAATGCCGTGGTGACCAAGGAAGTACCGCCGGGCGCCACTGTTGTCGGTATTCCTGGACGCATCATCGTCAAGTCCGACGAAGAGCAGGATGCCAAGCGCAAGGCCATGGCCGAGAAGATCGGTTTCGATGCCTACGGCGTCAGCGAAGACATGCCTGACCCGGTGGCGCGCGCCATCGGTCAGTTGCTCGATCACCTGCAAGCGGTGGACGGACGGCTGGAAGGGATGTGCGGCGCGCTGAAGGATCTGGGCAGCAATTACTGTGCGAAAGATCTGCCTGAGCTGCGTGAAGAAGACTTCGCCTGCGTCAAAGGCAAAGACGAGTCCAAGGCCAGCTAACGCCCCCTGTAGGAGCTGCCGAAGGCTGCGATCTTCTGATCTTGCCTTTCATAAGATCAAAAGATCGCAGCCT
>NZ_AKJR01000140.1:0-9409 GCF_000282235.1 Pseudomonas sp. GM24
GACGCTCCGCGTTCGGCTGTGAAAGGGACGCGGAGCGTCCCGGGCTGCATTCCCACGCGGAGCGTGGGAACGATCAGATGGGGCACCGGCAAGGGGGATGAGATCAGCGGATAAAGTGGATCTTGCCGCTGTCATCATTGCCCATGTAAATCCCATACACCCCAGCCTGACGCTCTTCGATATAGCGCTCGAGAATCTGCCGGATCGCCGGGTAATAAATCTGCTCCCACGGAATGTCTTCAGGCGCGAAGAACTTGTAATCCATGGTCTCCGGCCCGTACTGCCCGGTGATCTCCAGCGCGATCGCACGGAAGATGATGTACACCTCGCTGATCTTCGGCACGCTGAAAATCGAATATGGCGAGACGATTTCCGCGCGCACGCCGCTTTCTTCCCAGACTTCGCGCAGGGCTGCTTGCTCGGTGGTCTCGCCGCTTTCCATGAAACCGGCCGGCAGCGTCCAGGTGCCCGGGCGCGGGGGAATCGCCCGTTGGCACAGCAGGTATTTGCCATCCTGCTCGATGATGCAGCCGGCGATGATCTTCGGATTGACGTAGTGGATGTAGCCGCAGCCACGGCACATCAGGCGCTCGTGCGTATCGCCCGCCGGTATCTGCTGACCAAGGTCAGGGCCACCGCATTTCGGGCAATAGCTCGGGCTGAACATATCAGTGACCTATACGCGGTTCTTTCAGCGCGATCGGCAGGGTCATGGCCGGGGTTGCGCCGGTCTCTTCCTGCTTGCGCTTGAGATAGTCGAGCGCTACCGCAGCGGCAGCGCGAACGTGATCAACACAGGCCTGATGCGCCACCAGCGGATCACCGCTCTTGATCGCTTCGACCATTTTCTCCATTTCCTGATTACTCGCACCGCGACGGTTTTCCTGCGATACCGAGGTCGCGCGCAGGTAGCTGATGCGCGCCTGCAACTGACGTAGCTGAGTCGCCGCAACATGGTTGCCCGAGCCTTCGAGCAGCACGTCGTAGAAGCCCTGCACCGAGTCGATCACCTGTTGCAGTTCGCCGTCCTTGAGCGCCTTGCGGTTCTCGTCGAGGGCTTTTTCCAGGGCTTTGATGTCCTTGGCTTTGGCGCGCAGGGTGAACAACTGCACGATCAGGCCTTCGAGCACACAACGCAACTCGTAGATATCGACGGCATCGGCGAGGGTGATGATTGCTACACGCGGGCCTTTCGCATCGGCGAACTCGACCAGACCTTCGGATTCGAGGTGACGCAGGGCTTCGCGAACCGATGTGCGGCTAACGCCCAGGCGATCGCACAGATCGCGTTCGACCAGACGATCGCCGGGCATGAGCTGGAAATTCATGATCGCGCTACGCAGTTTATCCAGCACGATTTCGCGCAGGGTAACGGGGTTGCGATTGACCTTGAAGCTGTCGTCGAGTGGCTGGCGTTTCATGGGGTCCGCTCTTTCGGTTGGCTGTCCATGCCAGACGGGCATCTAAACAGCCGAGGGGTTAACTGGGGCTTCGGCGTCGGCTTCGGCAAAGGCTTCACGGGCCAGCCGGAAACTGTCCACGGCCGCCGGAACGCCGCAATAAATGCCGACCTGAAGCAGAATTTCGCGTATTTGCTCACGACTCAGGCCGTTACGCAAGGCGCCACGCACATGCAGCTTGAGTTCGTGCGGACGGTTGAGCGCCGAGATCATCGCCAGGTTGATCATGCTGCGCTCCTTGAGCGACAAACCTTCGCGATCCCAGACATGGCCCCAGCAGTATTCGGTGACCATTTCCTGCAGCGGACGGGTGAAGTCGTCGGCGTTCTCTATAGAACGCTGCACGTAGGCTTCGCCGAGTACCTGAGTGCGGATTTTCAGGCCTTTTTCGTACTTTTCGTTACTCATATTCTTTGCCTCACCTCAATCCCTGTGGGAGCTGGCTTGCCAGCGATAGCGGACTATCAGCCAACATCAATGTTGAATGTTAAGCCCTCATCGCTGGCAAGCCAGCTCCCACAGGGTTCTGCATTGTCGCTTCAGGCCAGTGTCGGCAACGGCCCGAGCTTGCCTTTGTGGTAAATCATCGGCGTCACCGGTTGCGCCGGCAGGATCAGGTTCTTCACCGCGCCAACAATGATCGCGTGATCACCACCATCGTATTCCCGCCACAACTCGCACTCGATGATCGCCGTGGCTTTAGCCAAGATCGGGTTACCGAGTTCGCTCAAATGCCACTCGATGTCCTTGGCCTTGTCCTTGCCTTTACCAGCAAACGCATAGGCCTCAGCCGTCTGGTCGGCGGACAGCAAATGGATCGCGAACTTCTTGCTGTCACGCAGCACCGGGTAAGTGTCGGAAGCATAATTGGGGCAGAACAGCACCAGCGCCGGATCAATCGACAGCGCGCTGAAGGCGCTGGCGGTGATGCCGACGATGCCGCCGTCCGGGTCGAGGGTGGTGACCACCGTGACGCCGGACGGGAACGAGCTCATGACGTCTTTGTAAATGCCGGGTTCGATCATTTCGCAGGACTCCTAGCGCATCACAAACGGATCAGGCATTGGCGCCTGAGAAAGGTTGATCCACACCGTTTTCAGTTCGGTGTAGGCCAGCACCGAATCGATGCCGCTTTCGCGTCCATAGCCACTATTCTTGAAGCCGCCGATCGGTGCCATCGCTGACACCGCACGGTAAGTGTTGACCCAGATAATTCCCGAGCGAACATCGCGAGCGAGGCGATGAGCCCGGCCCAAATCACGCGTCCAGATGCCAGCGGCGAGGCCGAACTGTGAGTCGTTGGCGATCGCCAGTGCCTCGGCTTCATCTTTGAAGCGAATCACCGACGCCACCGGGCCGAAGACTTCTTCCTGCATGATCTTCATCGAATTGCGGTCGCATTCGAACAGCGTCGGCTCATAGAACCAGCCTTCGCCGAGATCGGTCGGGCGCTTGCCGCCGGTACGCAAACGCGCGCCTTCAGTGATGGCATCAGCGACCAGGCCTTCAACCACCGCCAGTTGCTGCGCGGTGGCCATCGGGCCCATCTCGCTGTTGTCTTCTTGCGGGTTGCCGATGCGAATGCGCTGGGCGCGTTCGACCAGTCGGTTGACGAACTCGTCGTAGATTTCGTCCTGCACCAACAGCCGTGAACCGGACACGCAACTCTGTCCGGACGCCGCGTAGATCCCGGCAATCGCACCGTTGATCGCGCTGTCCAGATCGGCGTCGGCGAAGATGATGTTCGGCGACTTGCCGCCCAGTTCCAGCGACAGCTTGGCGAAGTTCTCGGCGCTGCTGCGCACCACATGCCGCGCTGTGGCTGCGCCGCCGGTGAAGGCGATTTTGCGGATCAGCGGATGGCGGGTGAGGGCGGCGCCGGTGCTCGGGCCGTAACCGGTGACGACGTTGACCACACCCGGCGGAATCCCCGCTTCGAGGGCCAGACGCGCCAGCTCAAGAATGGTCGCCGAAGCGTGCTCGGACGGCTTGATCACGATCGTGTTACCGGCGGCGAGGGCCGGGGCGAGCTTGATCGCTGTCAGGTACAGCGGGCTGTTCCACGGAATGATCGCGGCGACCACACCCATTGCTTCATGCACGGTGTAGGCAAACAGATCGGGCTTATCCAGCGGCAGGGTGCCGCCTTCAAGCTTGTCGGCAAGGCCGGCGGTGTAGTGGAAAAACTCGGGCAGATAACTGACTTGCCCACGGGTTTCGCGGATCAGCTTGCCGTTGTCGCGGCTTTCCAGCTGCGCCAGTTGTTCTTTGTTTTCGGCGATCAAGTCGCCGAGACGGCGCAGCAGTTTGCCGCGCGCGGTGGCGGTCAGACCGCGCCACGCTGGGCTGTCGAAAGCAGTCTGTGCCGATTGCACGGCGCGTTCGACATCCGCTTCATCAGCGTCAGGCAATTCGGCCCAGGCTTGTGCCGTGGCCGGATTCAGGCTTTCGAAAGTCTTGCCGGAGAGGGCGTCGACCCATTCTCCGCCGATGCACATCTGGAAGCGTGCGAGTGTCATGCAACGATCCCCTTTATATGGTTTTGTCGGGAGTGTGCGAATTCGAGAAATTCCAGCAGCGTCTGATTGACCAGACGCGGCGACTCTACGGGCATCATATGCCGTTGCTCAGACAGCACGGCAACCTTCGCACCGGGGATGCGTCGGGCCAGTTGCTCGGCCATTTCCGGGGTCGAACCCGGATCCAGTTCACCGGTGGCGATCAGCGTCGGCGCCTGAATGCTGCCCAGGTCGTCGGCGCGGTACATGTCTTGGGTGGCGAACAATTCGTAGGTGGTCAGATAGCCTTGCGGATCATTGCCGGCCAGGGTCTGGCGGATCGCAGCGATCTGCGCCGGATTGGCCGCCTGATATTCGTGGCTGAACCAGCGTGACAGCGCCGCTTCGGCATTGGCGTCCGGACCATGTTCGGCGGCTTGCGCGGTGCGAGCGATGACGCCGGCACGCTGTTCTTCACTGCGGTTGAACACGCTGTTCAACACCACCAGGCTTTGCAGGCGCTCCGGGTAATGCAGGGCAAAGGCCCGCGCGACCAGACCGCCCATGGAGAAACCGATCACCGCTGCCTGCGGCAGATTCAGGTGATCGAGCAGCTCCAGCAACTGATCGGCGTAACCGAGCAGGGCGGTGCCGCTGGCCGGTCGCGGGCTCGCGCCATGGCCGAGCATGTCGTAGGCGATCACCCGGTACTGGCTGGACAGGCCGACAATCTGCCCGCCCCACATTTCTTTGTTCAGGCCCACGCCGTGGATCAAAACCACGGGCTGGCCTTGGCCGGTCGCCAGGTAACTGGTGCCAGCCGGGGTGAGTTCAGCGGTGAGCCGAATCATGGAGCGCTCCTGCAGTGCCTTTTTATTGTGATTACTGGGCTTTTTCGGCGGCCAGTTCTTCCAGATCGATGTAGCGGTTACCGATGCGCGGGTGCAGGCGACCACCGTCGGCGCAACCCAGCACGACGACGATTTCGTCGGCACGCGGCGCGTCTTCGATCTGCATTTCCAGAGTGATGTAGTGCGAACGCTGACCTTCGTCGTCCTTGTGCATCATCGGGATCTGAATCGAGGTGCCCGGGCCGCCGCGCTTGTTGGTGAAGCTCAGGTAGCTCTTGGCGTTGACGGCTTCGCGGTAGTGGTTGCCGAAGCGCAGGGTGTGGATCACGGCGGAGGCGTGTTCGATCTCGCCATCAGCACCGACCACGGCGGCTTTGCCGTAGGCCTCGATCTTCTCGGCACCGCCGATGATGCCGACCAGACGCTCAACCATCAGTGCGCCGAGGTCAGAGCAGTTGGCGCGGATCTGCGGCTTGAGGTCTTCCACGAAACCGTTGCCCACCCAAGGGTTTTTCATCACCACGGCGAGGCCGACCATGGTCACTGGCTTGTCGGTGGCCTTGCCGCCTTCGATGAAGGTTTCTTCGACATAGCTGACGATCTTGCGAATTTCGAAACTCATGAGCTGCTCCGTTGAGGGATTGAGAGTGTCTGTGCGTCTGATGGTATACCATAATACCAATCGTGCAAGTCCCCCTAGCAAGATTGCCCTCATCCATCCGACGAATCCTCCGTCATCACAACGCAAAATTCCTGTAGGAGCTGCGGCACGCTGCGATCTTTTGATCTTTAAAGGCCAGGATCAAAAGATCGCAGCCTCGTTTCACTCGTCAGCTCCTACAGGGGATGCGTTCATTCCGTGCGGTTAACAAAAGATAACGTGGCGCCGATTGTCAGACGTTTCGAAAGCCCGATAGGATGAGCCAGCTTCCGAAGTGGCTCTGGATTGCGGGTTTCAGGTCTATGCTTCTGACCAGCCATCAGCGGAGCACACTTGCGGCGCCCTTGAAGGCCAGATGGCCTAACAATAATAAATAGGGGAAGGTCTATGAGTCGTTGCCGCCCGCCGGCGTTACGCAACACCGCGTTGCTGGCCACAGCACTCTCTCTGCTGGGCTTTGCCACGTTATCGGCACCTGTGATTGCCGCCGAGGCCCCGGCTGACGTGGTCTATGCCACCGAATCTGCGAAAGCCGCGAAAAGTCTGATTCTCGATGTCGTCCACGCTGGCGCGCGCCTGGTCGCGGTCGGCGATCGTGGGCACATTCTCTATTCCGATGACCAGGGCAAAACCTGGACCCAGGCCAAAGTGCCGACCCGGCAACTGCTGACGGCGGTGTACTTTGTCGACGACAAGCACGGCTGGGCGGTCGGCCACGACGCGCAAATCCTCGCCAGCGCAGACGGCGGTCTGACCTGGACCAAGCAATTCGAAGACCTCAAACGTGAATCGCCGCTTCTCGACGTCTGGTTCAAGGACGTCAACAGCGGCCTTGCCGTGGGCGCGTACGGCGCGCTGCTGGAAACCACCGACGGCGGCAAGAACTGGGAAGACGTCAGCGACCGCCTCGACAACGAAGACCAGTTCCACCTCAACGCCATCGCGGCAGTGAAGGATGCCGGGCTGTTCATCGTTGGCGAGTCGGGCAGCATGTTTCGCTCCGCCGACGACGGTCAGACCTGGGAAAAACTCGAAGGCCCGTACGAAGGCTCGCTGTTCGGCGTGATCGGCACGGCACAACCGCAAACCCTGCTGGCTTACGGCTTGCGCGGCAACCTCTATCGCTCCACCGATTTCGGCAGCACCTGGGAACAGGTCGAACTGAAAGCCGCGCGCGGTGCCCTGGAGTTCGGCCTGTCCGGTGCGACCCTGCTCGAGGACGGCTCGATCGTCATCGTCGGCAACGGCGGTTCGGTGATCAGCAGCAGTGACAACGGCGAGACCTTCAGCGTGTTCAACCGTCCGGACCGCATCTCGCTGTCATCGGTCACCGCTGCCGGCGACGGCAACTTGATTCTGAGCGGGCAGGGTGGGCTTCACACCACGCAGCCAAACGGTGCCGAGATCAATAACAAGAAGGCGGGGCTATGACTTCCTTGATCACTCCTCAGCAGGACAAGGCGACGTTTCTTGAACGCCTGATTTTCAACAACCGCCCGGCCGTGATCCTGATCTGTCTGGTGGTGAGCATTTTCCTGTTCTGGCAGGCCACGCTGATCCGGCCATCGACCAGTTTCGAAAAAATGATCCCGCTCAAGCATCCCTTCATCGAAAAGATGATGGAGCACCGCAACGATCTGGCGAACCTGGGCAACACCGTGCGGATTTCGGTGGAGGCCAAGGACGGCGACATCTTCTCCAAGGAGTACATGGAGACCCTGCGCCAGATCAACGACGAGGTGTTCTACATCTCCGGCGTTGACCGTTCCGGGCTGAAGTCGCTGTGGAGTCCGAGCGTACGCTGGACCGAAGTGACCGAAGAGGGTTTTGCCGGCGGTGAAGTGATCCCGCAGAGCTACAACGGCTCGCAGGACAGCCTCGATCTGCTGCGCAACAACGTGCTCAAGTCCGGCCAGGTCGGGCGTCTGGTGGCCAACGACTTCAAGTCGAGCATCGTCGACATCCCGCTGCTGGAGTCCTACCCGGACCCGGAAGACCAGGGCAAGTTGCTCGCGCTGGACTACCGCAAGTTCTCCCATGAACTCGAAGACAAGATCCGCAACAAGTTCGAAGCGCAGAACCCCAACGTCAAAATCCACATCGTCGGTTTCGCCAAGAAGGTCGGCGACCTGATCGATGGTCTGGTGATGGTCGTGCTGTTCTTCGGCATCGCCTTCGTCATTACCCTGATTCTGCTGCTGTGGTTCACCAACTGCGTACGCAGCACCATTGCGGTGTTGAGCACGACGCTGGTGGCGGTGGTCTGGCAGCTTGGTCTGATGCACTTCTTTGGCTTCGGGCTTGATCCGTATTCGATGCTGGTGCCATTCCTGATCTTCGCCATCGGTATTTCCCACGGCGTGCAGAAGATCAACGGTATCGCCCTGCAATCCAGTGAGGCCGAAAACGCGCTGACCGCAGCGCGGCGGACCTTCCGGCAACTGTTCCTGCCGGGGATGATCGCGATTCTGGCGGATGCGGTGGGTTTCATCACGCTATTGATCATCGATATCGGCGTGATCCGTGAACTGGCCATCGGCGCCTCCATCGGCGTGGCGGTGATCGTCTTCACCAACCTGATTCTGCTGCCGGTGGCGATTTCCTATGTCGGCATCAGCAAGCGCGCGATTGCCAAGAGCAAGAAAGACGCGAACCGCGAACACCCGTTCTGGCGCCTGCTGTCGAATTTCGCCAACCCGAAAGTCGCACGCATTTCGGTGGTGCTGGCGCTGATCGCCTTCGGTGGCGGCCTCTGGTACAGCCAGAACCTGAAAATCGGCGACCTCGATCAGGGCGCACCGGAACTGCGTCCGGACTCGCGCTACAACAAGGACAACAACTTCATCATCAGCAATTACTCCACCAGCTCTGACGTACTGGTGGTGATGGTCAAGACCAAAGCCGAAGGCTGTTCGCGTTATGAAGCCATGGCGCCGATCGATCAGTTGATGTGGAAGATGCAGAACACCGAGGGCGTGCAGTCGGCGATCTCGCTGGTGACCGTGTCCAAGCAGATGATCAAGGGCATGAACGAGGGCAACCTGAAATGGGAAACCCTGTCGCGCAACCCGGACGTGCTGAACAACTCGATTGCCCGTGCCGATGGCTTGTACAACAACAGTTGCTCGCTGGCGCCGGTGCTGGTGTTCCTCAACGATCACAAGGCCGAAACCCTCGATCGTGCGGTGCACGCGGTGCAGGAATTTGCCCAGGAAAATAACAAGGACGGCCTGGAATTCATCCTTGCTGCCGGTAACGCCGGGATCGAAGCGGCCACCAACGAAGTCATCAAACAGGCTGAGCTGACTATCCTGGTTCTGGTGTACATCTGCGTGGCGGTGATGTGCATGATCACCTTCCGTTCGTGGGCGGCGACCCTGTGCATCGTCCTGCCGCTGGTGCTGACCTCGGTTCTCGGCAACGCGCTGATGGCGTTCATGGGCATCGGCGTGAAAGTCGCAACGTTGCCAGTGGTGGCGCTGGGTGTGGGGATTGGTGTCGACTACGGCATCTACATCTACAGCCGTCTGGAAAGTTTCCTGCGCGCCGGCCTGCCGCTGCAGGAAGCCTATTACCAGACGCTGAAATCCACCGGTAAAGCGGTGCTGTTCACCGGCCTGTGCCTGGCGATCGGCGTGTGCACCTGGATCTTCTCGGCGATCAAGTTCCAAGCCGACATGGGTCTGATGCTGACCTTCATGCTGCTGTGGAACATGTTCGGTGCTCTGTGGCTGTTGCCGGCACTGGCGAAGTTCCTGATCAAGCCGGAGAAACTGGCGGGGCAGAAGGGTAATTCGCTGTTTGCGCATTGATCTGAAGGGCTGAAAAGACAAAGCCGCAACCTTAGGGTTGCGGTTTTTTTTGTGTTTTAAGATCAAGAGCCCCTCACCCTAACCCTCTCCCGGAGGGAGAGGGGACTGACCGAGGTGTGCGGCTTGA
>NZ_AKJR01000141.1:0-8306 GCF_000282235.1 Pseudomonas sp. GM24
CCTTCGGCAGCTCCTACACAGGATTTAATTACACCTGTAGGAGCTGCCGAAGGCTGCGATCTTTTGCTTTTAAATCCCCGAATTAGAGCTTGTGCAGGCACTTTCTGGCTCTTTCGCGTTTCTCGTCGTAATCTCAAGCCATGCCTTTGATCACGCAGTTATTCGCCGTGCTGGTTTTTGCTTGCCTGAGCTTCGCCGCTCGAGGCGAGAAGTTGCGTATTGTCACCGAGCCGTGGGCGCCTTACGTCTATGAAGAGAACGGTAAGAACCTCGGACTGGATTACGAAACCACGGCCATCGTCTTCAAACGGCTGGGCATAGAAGTCGAATGGCAATTCCTGCCGTGGAAGCGTTGCCTGTCGATGCTTGAAACCGGCCTTGCCGATGGCGCGCTGGATATCTTCCATAGCGATGAGCGCGACGCCACCCTGCTCTACCCGAGCGAGCCGCTGTCGGACGTCGAATTCGTGATGTTTTACGCCAACGACCGGCCGCACCCGTTCAGCAAACTCGAAGAACTCAAAGGCCTGACCATCGGCACCTCGCCGGGTTATCTCTATAGCCCAGACTTCAGCGAATCAACATTGTTTACCCGTGAACCGGCCCCGACCCACGAAGCCAACTTCGGCAAACTGGTGCGCGGTCGCATTGACTTGCTGATCACTGATCGTCGCGTCGGTCAGCATTTGCTCGATGAGCTGAATATTCGCGATCAAATCACCGAAAACCCGACGGTTATTAGCCGTCAGAGCCAGTTTCTCGCGGTTCGACGCAATGCCGGCATGGATTTGCTGGTGCAGCGGTTTGGCGCCGAGCTCAAGCGATTCAAGCGCGAACCGGCCTACGCCGAGCTGAGCGCACGCTACGGCGCCGCCCCCGCCAGCAGCCCATCAATGAATTCAGCCACGGCCAGCGGCAAAACCGTTGAGCAGCAGGAAAGCAGCGCGCAGTGATTGCTCTGTTATACTCCGGCGTTCCCGCCAGGCTCACGCCCGGACGCCCGGAACCGTAACAGGCCTCTCGACCCGCTACAGCGCAGCTTTGCAGCCCGCGCGAGCGCTCCAGACGTGCCTTCGGAACCGCAGCAGGACCGGACGGGATTGCGTCCTCTTAAACGTGATTCGCGCCAGGCAAGACTCCCATTGGGCCAAGCCCTAACTAAAACAGGATTACTCATGTCCTTTGCTTCCCTCGGTCTCTCCGAGGCTTTAGTCCGCGCCATCGAAGATGCGGGCTATACCGAGCCTACTCCGGTGCAACAGCGGGCCATTCCCGCCGTGTTGCAAGGTCGCGACCTGATGGTTGCGGCACAGACAGGTACCGGTAAAACCGGCGGTTTCGCCCTTCCGATCCTGGAGCGGTTGTTCCCCAATGGTCACCCGGACAAATCCCAGCGTCATGGCCCGCGCCAACCGCGCGTACTGGTCCTGACCCCGACCCGCGAACTCGCGGCCCAGGTACACGAGAGCTTCAAGATCTACGCCCGTGACCTGAAATTCGTCAGCGCCTGCATCTTCGGCGGCGTCGGCATGAACCCACAGGTTCAGGCCATGTCCCGTGGTGTCGACGTGCTCGTCGCCTGCCCGGGTCGTTTGCTCGACCTCTGCGGCCAGGGCAGTGTTGATCTGTCCCACGTTGAAATCCTCGTCCTCGACGAAGCCGACCGCATGCTCGACATGGGTTTCGTGCACGACGTGAAAAAAGTTCTCGCGCGTCTGCCGTCCAAGCGTCAGAACCTGCTGTTCTCGGCAACCTTCTCCAAAGACATCACCGACCTCGCCGGCAAGCTGCTGCACAACCCGGAACGCATCGAAGTGACGCCGCCGAACACCACGGTCGAGCGCATCGAACAACGCGTGTTCCGTCTGCCGGCCAGCCACAAGCGTGCGCTGCTGGCGCACCTGATCACCGCCGGCGCGTGGGAACAGGTACTGGTCTTCACCCGCACCAAGCACGGCGCCAACCGTCTGGCCGAGTACCTGGACAAGCACGGCCTGCCGGCTGTGGCGATCCACGGTAACAAGAGCCAGAACGCACGGACCAAAGCGCTGGCCGACTTCAAGGCCAACCAGGTGCGTATCCTGGTGGCTACCGACATCGCCGCGCGCGGTCTGGACATCGATCAGTTGCCACACGTGGTCAACTTCGAACTGCCGAACGTCGATGAAGATTACGTTCACCGTATCGGCCGTACAGGCCGTGCCGGTCGTTCGGGCGAGGCGATTTCGCTGGTCGCGCCGGACGAAGAAAAACTGCTGAAAAGCATCGAACGCATGACCAAACAGAAAATCGCCGACGGCGACCTGATGGGCTTCGATTCGAGCACCATTGAAGCCGAGAAGCCGGAAGTGCGTGAACGTCCGGACGTGCGTAACCCGCGCAATCCACGTGGCCCACGCGGCGACGGGCCGAATGGCGGCGGCGGTGGTGGCGGTCGTAAGGACAAAGGCAAAGACAAGGGCAAGGAAAAACCGGCCGGTGAACGTGGCGAGCGCCCTGCCCGTCAGCAGAAACCGCGCGAAGGTACTCCGAGCCGCGAACAGCGTCCGAGCCAACCGCCACGTGCGGCAGCTGATCGCGCACCGGACGAATTCCTCGACGACGATATCGATAACTTCGGTAACCGCGTTGACTACGTGCCGAAACCGGCTCCTGCTGGCGGCCGTGGTCGTCGTCCAGGCGCACCGGCTCAAGGTGCTGGCGCAGGTTCGGGCGCACCTCGCGGCGGTCAGTCGCAGGGTCGCCAGAACGGCCCGCGCAACAGCAACGGTTCGAGCACCGGCACCCCACCGGCCAAACGCAGCGGCCCGCGCAACGGTGCACCGCGTGACGGTCAGTCGGGTCGTCGCGACGATTCCGCTTCGTCCTCGCGCAACCGCCGTCCAGCCCGTGACGATCAGCCACGCAGCGAGCCAGCCGTGCAGAACCCGCGCAGCACCGGCCCGAAGATCATGCACAAGGAATCGAAAGCCGATCGCTTCCCGACGCCTGAGCAGCTTGATCAACTGCCAAGCCGCCCGCGTGGCGAAAAACCAGCCTTGCTGACCCGCAATCGCTGATTTGACGCTGCAATGAAAAATGCCCCGCCTCGAAAGAGCCGGGGCATTTTTTATGGACGACCCAAAGCCGCTTTCTGTAGGAGCTGCCGAGGCTGCGATCTTTTGATCTTAGAAAAGCCAACATCAAAAGATCGTCCGATCGCGGCCCGAGCCTTCGGCAGCTCCTACAGGGATCAGGGTTGTGGCAGGCAATAAAAAACGCCCCCGGCCTTTCAACCGGGGGCGTTTTTATGTGGCGAGGAGAAAGTTACTTAACTTTCACGCCTTCCAGCGAGATGTCCAGATCCGCAGTTTGCGAGGTAGGACCTGGGCCCTTGATCCCGAAATCGTTCAGGTTGAGGGTGGTCTTCGCGTTGAAACCAGCACGCTCGCCGCCCCATGGATCCTTGCCTTCGCCGTTGAACGTGGCCTTGAAGGTCACAGGCTTGGTCACGCCGTGCAGGGTCAGGTCGCCAGTCACGTCAGCAGTCTTTTCACCGGTCGACTTAACAGCGGTGGAGACGAACTTGGCGTCAGCAAACTTGCCCACGTCGAGGAAGTCTTTGCTGGCGATGTGCTTGTCACGTTCAGCGTGGTTCGACCAAAGGCTGGCGGTTTTCACATCGACGGAGATTTTGCTGGCTTCAGGCTTGGCCGAATCCCACGAGAACGTACCGTCGAAATCTTTGAAAGTACCGTGGATGAAGCTGTAACCCAGGTGGCTGATTTTCCAGTCAACGAAGGCGTGCTGACCTTCCTTGTCGATTTTGTAGTCCGCTGCCATGGCCTGGGCCGAGAGCAGTGCAGAACCGATTGCCAGAGCGGCCAGAGTCTTTTTCAACATGCTTTCTTTTCCTTTGAGTCGAGGTTGAATTTCAGGCTTTGCGACCGAGCATTCGTGTCAGGGTCGCATCACGATCGATAAAGTGGTGCTTCAATGCTGCCAACGCATGGAGACCGGAAAAAATTACCAGTGCCCACGCCAGCCAGAGATGAATCACCCCAGCGGTATCTGCCTGATCCGGTAGCCCGGAAACCAGTGCAGGAACTTCAAACAGGCCAAACACCGGGATCCCGACACCGTCTGCGGTGGAAATCAGGTAACCGGCAAGCATCACAGCGAACAGCGCCAGATACAGAAACCCGTGGCCGAACTTGGCGCCGATCCGGGTCATGCGGCTGTAGCTCTGCAGCGTCGGCGGCGGTGGGCTGATAAAACGCCACAGCACCCGCAACACCATCACGGCCAGCAACACCAGGCCGATACTCTTGTGCAGATCCGGCGCCTCTTTGCGCCAGCTGCTGTAGTAATCCAGCCCGACCATCCACAGGCCCAGCGCAAACAGCCCGAAGACCACCAGCGCCACGCCCCAGTGCATGAAGATGCTGACCCAACCATAGCGCGAAGAAGAGTTACGTAGCTGCATTGCCCAAATCCTGTGAGAACTGCGAACCAAGACTAGCGAGTTATCTATCGAATTAAAGCGGAAAATTTTGCTTTGAAATATCGAGAAATACGATCAAGAGTCTGGAAGTGGCTTGTTAAGGAAAGATTAACGGGGAAAGTGTGGCGGGATGTTAGGTGGCAGATCCTGATGATGCGCTGTCTGGACAGGCTTCATCGCGGGCAAGCCCGCTCCCACAGTGGTCGGTGGCGTTCACAAATTCTGCGTTCACCTCAGAAACCTGTGGGAGCTGGCTTGCCAGCGATGGGGCCCTCACAGGCAAAAAAAAAGCGCGGCATAAACGCCGCGCTTCTTCATTCACCGCAAGGCTTACTGCGCCTTGGTCTCGGTCGTTGCCGCAGGCTTGGCTGCTGGCTTCTTCGCCGGTTCAGCCTTTTTCGCCGCTGGTTTGGCCGCAGGCTTTTTCGCCTCGGTTTTCGCAGCCGGCTTCTTCGCCGCTGGCTTGGCTGCCGCTTTCTTCGCAGGCTCAGCCTTTACCGGAGCTGCAGGCTTCGGTGCTTCCACCGGAGCTGGCGCAGGGGCCGGGGTCGGCGCAGGCGCAGGTGCTACCGGAGTTGGAGCCGGCTCTGGCGCTTTCACAGGCTCTGGCTTCTTCTCGTCATCCGAACCGCCGAACAGGTTGCTGAAGAAGTTGCCCTTCTTCGCCGCCACGGCACCCGCCGCGCCTGCCGCTGCTGCAGCCGGCAGCACTTTGGCTGGCTCGAACGATTTGCCCGCCGCCAGATCTTCAACCTGACTGGCCGCTCGCTGGCCAGTGCGCAGTGCGCCTTCCAGAGTTCCCGGGTACAAGGTGTCGGTGTGTTCGCCGGCGAAGGTCACGCGTTGCAGCGGACGTTCCCACAGGCGCCAGAACTTGCTGATCTGCCCCGGGCCGTAAGCCAGGTACGCACCGCCCATCGACGGGTCGGTGCTGTAGCGACGGATTTCATAACCGGTGAACGAGCCACGGGCCTGTGGATAAAACGCGTGCAGACGGATCAGCACCTGATCGACCATCTGCTTGTCGCCGAACGCCTGCATCACGCGGGCATTGTCGCCGGACAGGTTGATCACCACGTTGGCGCCGCCCTTCAGGGCAGGTTCGATCCAGAGCATGCCGAGACCGGTGTTGCTGTAGATCTCGCCGGACATGCGCGCCTTGCTTTCCCACACCGGCGTCTTGAACTTCAGCATGATCTGGTCGCGCCAGCCGTAGTTGGTGCCCTTGATCGCGGCCATGTGCTGGGCATCCAGCGCCGGCGTCAAAGCAATCTTGTTCAGCGCACGCAATGGCACGGCCAGTACAACGTAATCAGCCTGATAACCAACACTGCCGACCTTGACGGTCACGCCATCCTTGTCCTGATTGATCGCCGACACCGGCGAGTTGGTCTTGATGGTTTTGATCTGTTTGACGAACGCCTGCGCCAGCACCTGGCTGCCGCCGACCAGACGCGAAGCACGCAGGTCACGGTCGGAGATGCCGCGATACACGCGGTTCTGCTGCGCGAAGTACAGCAGCGACAGACGCGAAGGTTCGTCGTAGTGGGTGCGGATGTCCTGGTTGATCAGCTGACGCGCAGTGGCCGGCAGGTTCTGCTTGTCGAGCCAGCTCGATACGGTGATCTGGTCCAGTGCGTGCAACGTACTGGTCGCCGCCGGGTTCTGCGGATCGTCGATCGAACGTGCCAGATCGTCGAGGGTTTTCTGATAGCGCTTCAAGGCATCGGCGGTGGCCGGTTGCTTGGTCGCCAGATCGGCGGCAGAGAAATACTCGCCGTCGATCAGGTAGCCCGGGGTCCGCACGAACTCAGGTGCCGGCGTGGTGCCCAGCTTGAACGTCGACACGTACTTGTTCAGCACCGGCTGGGTCTTGTCGTTGCCGATCCACTCGCTGGTGGCCATGCCCGAGCGTCCGCCCAAGCTCGGCTTGGCTTCCAGCAGGGTGACCTGCCAGCCTTTGTTTTGCAGTTCATAAGCGGCAGTCAGACCCGAGAGGCCGCCGCCGATCACGATTGCAGTTTTATCCTTGGCCAGCGCTGTAACGCTGAACAGCCCCAACATCACCAGCGCACAGGCGCGCAGCCAACCGACAGACATTCAGCGAACTCCGGAAATACACGTAGGAAAAAGCAGTTTTGCGGGTCAGACGACCCAAAGAACCGCGAAGAATACGTTAGCCATCAAAACGCCGCCAGCGACGTCTATCGGCTCATACAAAGTAGCTCAATCGACACAATGGGTTGTCCCCGCGCGATGCATTGCATAGGCTTGCGCGATTGTTTGCCCGCGCCTGACGCGAGCCGCCTCGAGGAGACTGTAAATGGGCCTGAATAACCAGTGGATGCAACGCGACCTCGCGGTGTTGTGGCATCCCTGCACCCAGATGAAAGACCACGAACAGCTGCCGCTGATCCCGATCAAGCGCGGTGAAGGCGTCTGGCTCGAAGACTTCGAAGGCAAGCGCTACCTCGACGCCGTCAGCTCGTGGTGGGTCAACGTGTTTGGCCACGCCAACCCGCGGATCAATCAGCGCATCAAGGATCAGGTCGATCAACTGGAGCACGTGATTCTGGCTGGCTTCAGCCATCAACCGGTGATCGAGCTGTCCGAACGTCTGGTGAAGATGACGCCGGAAGGGCTGAACCGGGTATTCTACGCCGATAACGGTTCGTCCTGCATCGAAGTCGCGCTGAAAATGAGCTTTCACTACTGGCTCAATCGCGGTCAACCGAACAAGAAGCGCTTCGTCACCCTGACCAACAGCTACCACGGCGAAACCATGGCGGCGATGGCGGTCGGTGACGTGCCGCTGTTCACCGAGACCTACAAAGCGCTGCTGATGGACACCATCAAGGTGCCGAGCCCGGATTGCTACGGGCGCCCCGAGGGGATGAGTTGGGAAGAACATTCGCGCAACATGTTCGCGGCCATGGAACAGACCTTGGCCGAGAACCATGACAGCGTCGCGGCAGTGATCGTCGAGCCGCTGATTCAGGGCGCTGGCGGCATGCGCATGTATCACCCGGTGTATCTGAAATTGCTGCGCGAGGCCTGCGATCGCTACGGCGTGCATTTGATCCTCGACGAAATCGCCGTTGGCTTCGGTCGCACCGGAACCATGTTTGCCTGTGAACAGGCCGGCATCCGCCCGGACTTCCTCTGCCTGTCGAAAGCGCTGACCGGCGGCTATTTGCCGCTGGCCGCGTGCCTGACCACCGACGAGGTCTACAGCGCGTTCTACGATGACTATCCAACCTTGCGCGCCTTCCTCCATTCGCACAGCTACACCGGCAACCCGCTGGCATGCGCGGCGGCACTGGCAACGCTGGATATCTTCGAGCAGGACAACGTTATCGAGAACAACAAGGCGCTGGCCCAGCGCATGGCATCGGCGACGGCGCATCTGGTCGATCACCCGAACGTCTCCGAAGTGCGCCAGACCGGCATGGTCCTGGCCATCGAGATGGTCAAGGATAAAGCCACCAAAGAGGCCTACCCTTGGCAGGAACGTCGCGGTCTGAAAGTGTTCCA
Organism: Pseudomonas sp. GM24; assembly: GCF_000282235.1. Lineage (NCBI taxonomy): Bacteria > Pseudomonadati > Pseudomonadota > Gammaproteobacteria > Pseudomonadales > Pseudomonadaceae > Pseudomonas > Pseudomonas sp. GM24. The sequence goes on from NZ_AKJR01000141.1 coordinate 8,018, forward strand.
GCATGCGCTGGAGCGTGGCGCGTTGCTGCGTCCGCTGGGTAGCGTGGTGTATTTCCTGCCGCCGTACGTGATCACCCCGGAGCAGATCGACTTCCTCGCCGAAGTCGCCAGCGAAGGCATCGACATTGCCACGCGTGACAGCGTCAGCGTGGCCGTGCCGAAAGACTTCCACCCCGGCTTCCGCGATCCGGGTTGATCCGGTTTACTCGCTCGTTCCCACGCTCCGCGTGGGAATGCAGCCCGGGACGCTCCGCGTCCCAAAGCGGACGCAGAGCGTCCATTGAGGCAT
>NZ_AKJR01000142.1:0-9613 GCF_000282235.1 Pseudomonas sp. GM24
GAGGTAGTGATCGAGCGCGCGCTCGGCGGCTTCGTGGAGTTTTTTCGGGTTGAGGGAATCGTAGGGGGATGCGGGATCGGTTTCTGGTGGGTTGGGCGTTACTTTGAACATAGATGGAACCTCTAGCGCGATTACTAAAAGAAGCCATCACCCACGCTACCAAACGATGGGTGGCGGCCATACGCGGGTTGGTAGACCGGTCGCACTAGAACCCGGCGCCCACGAATGGGCCCCACGCATGACCACCATGAAATTCGAGCCCTTGGAAAGCGACTGAAATTGGTGATGCGATGCATCTAGACGCTACCAAACCCGATCACTGGTTTTTAGTGATGTGGCGACGATAGAACGTGCGTGCTAGACGTACAAGCCGGGGGATTCTGTCTTAGGTGTAGGGGGAGGCGCAAGCTGGTGTAGGGCATGGATGGTGACGCTGATACGTTTTTAAACAAACGCAGAATTATTGAAAGATTTACGTAGGTAATTTGAAAAATTGAGCCAGTTCCGGGTAAATAGATCCGTCCCCGTTTCTAACATTCAATGAGTTTGTCGGAAACTCACAAATTCTTTGCTCATTCGCAATCCCCTTGCCCCAATGAACCTTTGGCTGCTGATGGCTTTTATTCGTTTTTTAGATTACAAATTGCTGATGCGCGTGCGCACCACAGCAAGACGACCGATCAAAGAAAGGATTTCGAAATGGCTGGAGAAGCGATTTATCCCGGGGGATCAAGAAAGCGCGTAAGCAGAGCGGGCGACAACGTGCGCATTGATGCCGCGAGCAAGGAAGACTTGGACACTATTGAAGAGTGGCGAGCGGCACACAGGGGCGTTTTAAACACCTTCCAAGCTATTCTAAGAACTCGCACAAAATACACTGACATTATCGTTGCTCAACGACACAAGCGTAAAAATACTATTTTTAACAAGCTTCGACGTCTCCCGGGAATGAAACTAGCTCGAATGGACGATGTGGCTGGCTGTCGACTGATATTTCAAAGCCTAAAAGAGCTCTATGATTTCCGAGAAAAATTCCACAAAGCGCGATTCAAACACAAAAGACGAAATGACGAAGAGAAGTACCATTATATAAACAATCCGAAAGACACTGGTTATAGGGGAATCCATGACGTCTATGAATACGATGTAAATTCGATAGCAGGTCAGAACCTTGCAGGTTTGTATATTGAGATTCAATATCGGACGCTGGTTCAGCATGCTTGGGCGACAGCAATCGAGGTAATTGGATTTATTACCGAAAGCCAACCAAAATTCAAACAAGGCGATCGTAGATACGAACAAGCTATGGCCTTGGCTAGTGAAATTCTGGCCAGAGCACATGAGGGGCTAAAGGGACCATACCCCGAAATTACCGACAGGGAGCTACTTGAGCGTTTTCTGGTATTAGACAAAGAGCTCTCGCTACTTCAAACTCTACGCGGCCTTAATGAGGCGAAGGGCGAAATATCCGACAAACGGAACACCATTTTAATATTCTCCGAATCTGGAGAGCTTGAAGTAAAGAGTTACCGTGACGCGCCAGATGCTTTACGCGCGCTATTCGACTTAGAGAAGCAGATGCCAAACAAGGACATCGTATTGGTACGAGCGGACTCAAGTGAAGAAGTTAGATTGGCATTTCGAAACTACTTCTCAGATGCCCGAGAGTTCATTCGCCTGCTAGATGATGCATGTGACAAATTAGGTCGGGTACCCAACGATCACCCAGCTGACATCGCAAACTTCTTGGCAATGTATGAGGATGGTGAATAATCACCAGAACACCAAAACGGGGAGTTTATTACTCCCCCAAATTTCCGTATATTTTAAATCGAATAACTTCCGCTCCAATCCAATCACTCAGGTGCAACATCCGCATTTGAATCGCTCAAGCTCATTGGCAGCATAGATCCATGCTGCCTCCCGAATCGGACAAAAACCCGCCAGCGTTCTGCGGAACGGTGGCCATTAACTGCGGTGGAATGCGCAAACTGCGCCGACATATCCTGCGTCTAATTCTTTATCGAGTTGAATACATCCTTCGCTGCTACCTCGCTCACGGGAACAACGAAAAAGGGTACGGATTTATATATCAGTCAAAAACAATAAAAATAAGTCAGTCATCTTTTCGGGGTACATCCACGACTACCCTCCGAGGGCTCTTCGATATTCAGGACTAGCTGCCAATATTTGATACAACTGAATATACATAACATTAACACCAAACTCAGACTCTAGAGAGCGACGCCTTATCTCTGCATCCATTGGAAACTCCCTAGCGATGATAACTGCCGATACGACTCGATCGGACGATTCTGAAATCTTGGAAACAGACGAAACAACTTTTCGAATCTCGGAGCTTGAAATTACGCCGGCCTTGGACTGCACATACAAAACCTCTTCAGTGGAAGTAGCTACCACATCGACCTTTGCAGCATCTAAGTGCGAATCAGCAATCTCTGATTGAAAACCTAGCTTTTCAAAATAACTACATATTGCATGCTCTGTCAGTTTCCCCTTTGCAGCCTGCTGCCGACCTATCACTTTAGATATAGTTTTGTGAATCTCATTCAAATCACCACGAGTGGCCTTCTGATAAGACCTTTCCTCCTCACCAATTACATCCGAATAATAACCAACCTCCTCCCCTAGATAAACAGAAACAATAAAATCCTCCCTTTCATAATTTACCAATTCATCATCGATCTTAGATACTATCCATCCCAAAACCTCTGAACTCAACTCTCTTTCAATTATTAAAGTACCATGAGCAACGCGCCTCTCAAAATGCAGCTCAAGAAACCCTAATCGATCTTTAGAGTCACTTCCATTTTCGCGAAGCCACACCACATAACTTTCACTTGCCTCTGTCCGCGCAAGCCTTGTATATGTAAACTCGAAATCCATTTACACCCACCATTATAAAACGCTGAAAGAAAACCAACCCTATGGACATCCTTACCCACACAGGGAAGGTACGCATTCATATCACGACGATAATTATATGCCTATACACTGAAATAATTTTATTGCTTTGACATCGCCTCTTAGGGCCTCTGGCCAAAAACCTTCTAGAGAGTCAGTAATTCTCCTTCCGCCAATCCTGTTAAACTCCCCACCTCCCAGCCACACCCAGCCCAGAACCGCCAATGTCCCCTATCACCGCCCCACTCTCCCGCCGCTTCTCCGTCGCCCCGATGATGGATTGGACTGACCGCCATTGCCGTTTCTTCCTACGCCTCCTATCGAAGAACGCCCTGCTCTATACCGAAATGGTCACCACCGGCGCGCTCCTAAACGGCGATCACGAACGTTTCCTCCGTCACAACGAAGCCGAGCATCCTCTCGCGTTGCAGTTAGGCGGTAGCGTTCCGTTGGATCTGGCTGCCTGCGCCCGCATGGCTCAAGACCACGGTTACGACGAGGTCAACCTGAACGTCGGCTGCCCAAGCGATCGTGTGCAGAACAACATGATCGGCGCCTGCCTGATGGGTCACCCGCAACTGGTGGCGGATTGTGTGAAGGCAATGCAAGACGCGGTGTCGATTCCGGTGACGGTAAAGCACCGCATCGGCATCAACGGTCGGGACAGTTACGCAGAGCTATGCGATTTCGTCGGTACCGTTCGCGATGCCGGGTGCACCAGTTTTACCGTGCATGCGCGGATTGCGATTCTGGAGGGTTTGTCGCCGAAGGAGAATCGTGACATTCCGCCGTTGCGTTATGACGTGGCGGCGCAGCTGAAGGCGGATTTTCCGGAGTTGGAGATTGTGCTGAATGGCGGGATCAAGACGATGGAGGCTTGCCTTGAGCATTTGCAGACGTTTGATGGTGTGATGTTGGGGCGTGAGGCTTATCACAATCCGTATTTGCTGGCGGAGGTGGATCAGCAGTTGTTTGGCAGTTCGGCGCCGGTGATCAGTCGGGCTGAGGCGTTGGCGCAGTTGCGTCCTTATATAGCCGAGCATTTGCTGGCCGGTGGGGCGATGCATCACATCACGCGGCATGTGCTGGGCCTGGGCACGGGGTTCCCGGGGGCGCGGAAATTCCGTCAGTTGTTGTCGGTGGATATTCACAAGGCCAAGGATCCATTGGCGTTGCTGGATCAGGCGGCTGAGTTGCTTGAAGGTCGTTGATTGATGGTTTGAGTGTGCGGGCAATGCATGAGCGTTGCCCGGTGTTTTGTTGTACTGACAGGATGTCTTTTGTTTATGCCCGCGTTTACTTTTTCTGCTTTCAAGCGTTTCAGCCTCCTCGCCTTATTCAGCTTCACTTCCGACGTTTATGCGCACTGCGATGGCTTTTGCATGGGCCGTACTGATACGCCGTGGGAGGTGACGCAGTTTTCCGGCTTCACCTTGGTGTCTTTAATCCTCGCACCTATTTCGACTAGCCAGGAAACGACCGACAGTCACAAGCGTGTTTACTCTGCCGAGGAGCAAGAAGACGCGCGACTCTATCTGGCCAGCGACGGCATGCTGCAGGCCGCGTATTTCACCTCGGCCTTGCAGCGCTACCGCCAGGAGTCGCCGGATTCGGCGTTAAACGATCTCGCCATTGCGGCGTTGATCAGCGCTCAGTGATCAGGCGGCCGCTGCGGCGGTCCAGTTGACCCAGCCAAACAGCCACGTTGCCAGAATCAACAAACCAAACGCGATCCGGTACCAAGCGAACGCGGCATAACTGTGGTTGGCAATAAATTTGAGCAAGCCACGCACGGCGATCATGGCGAAGATGAACGCGGTGACGAAGCCGAGGGCGAAGACTGGCAGGTCGTTGGGCTGGAACAGGTCGCGGTATTTGTAGCCGGAGTACACGGCGGCGCCGACCATGGTGGGCATGGCGAGGAAGAACGAAAACTCGGTAGCGGCTTTGCGCGACAGGCCGAAGAGCAGGCCGCCGATGATGGTCGAGCCGGAGCGCGAGGTGCCGGGAATCATCGCCAGGCATTGTACGAATCCGACTTTCAGTGCGTGAGACCAGCGCATGTCGTCGACGTGTTCGACGCTGATCACATGGCTGCGCTGTTCGGCCCACAGCATGATGATGCCGCCGACAACCAGGGCCACGGCGACGGTGATCGGGTTGAACAGGTATTCGTGGATGGCGTCGGCGAACAACACGCCCAAGACCACGGCGGGCAGAAAGGCGATGAGCAAGTTGAGGGTAAAGCGTCGGGCATTACGTTCAGTGGGCAAGCCTTTGACGATTTCGAAGATCTTCGGTCGAAACTCCCAGACGACAGCAAGAATGGCACCCAGTTGAATAATGATGTTGAAGGCCATAGCGCGTTCGCCGCCGAATTCCAGCAAGTCGGCGACGATGATCTGGTGGCCGGTACTCGAGATCGGCAAGAACTCGGTCAGGCCTTCTACCGCACCTAATATCAACACCTGGAAAAGGGTCCAGAAATCCATTAATCCTCCGTCAGAGCGCTCTTGGCGAGCGACCGGGTAATAACACTCAGGGGTTGAGTATCTGAAGTTACACAATTGGCGTATATGAAGATCAAAAGATCGCAGCCTTCGGCAGCTCCTACAGGGGAATGCATTTCAAATTTAGGAACTGCCGAAGGTTCGGGCCGCGATCGGACGATCTTTTGATCTTGAAGAATAGGTCTTATGAATTGCCACACTCAAGCCATGTTAATAATCGTCGGCTGACGAACTACGCAGAAAATATTTAGGCCTTTTTGCAGAAAAAAGTTGCTCTGACAATAAAGTGTGATCAATATCACATTATCCAAAGATGGCCAGACAGTGGCAGATGGACATAGACAAAGCCATCGCAATAAGCTCAAAATAGTGGCACCATTGCATATCGCCACCATCTAAGCAGTAGTTCACCCTTCCGAGAAAATCAACTAAAAGCTTGAAAAGCTTAATTATTGTTAGAAAACTCGGGAGCCACGTCTAAAAATCGCGTGAATGTTACCAATTGTCAGTCACAGATGAGAACCGGTGCTTTAACATCCCGATGTCAGCACTTAATTCGAGTCAATGCATGATGCTCTCAGCGAACTTAGCGACTAGAAGCCCGCGCCCGACAAACGACGAACCTGGTGTTCTTACTCTGGGTCGTACCCGTGGCGTGGCTGAACATTTCAAAGCGCTAGTCGCCCAGCATATACGTACCGATATGGCGCTCGAAGCCAATGCGTACACTAGTGCATATCAGTTGAATGAACAGTCTGGTTCGTATCGAGCGATCTTCCTGATTATCGACAGCCCACAGGCCCTCGAAGACAATCTGGCGCTGGTCGAGAACCTGCGCAGCGACAACTTGAAACCGATCATTTGCGCGGTCATCACCGGTCGCGGCGCCTTCAACAAGATCAAATATTATCTGGCTGGCGCGGATGTTTGTATCAAGCTCAATACCCTTTCCGAGGATGGCGCCGAGTTGCTGGGCGAGTTCTTCAACAGTGAAGAATGGCAACGCGATATCGATCTGACGCTTGATCCGACCCGTATCTGCCTGATGGGCACCAGCAAGAAACTCGACATCTCGTTTGCCGAAATGAAGATCCTCGAAGCCTTCGCGCAAACCAGCAATCACATTCTGAGCCATGATGAAATCGCCAGCATCATGGGCCTCAACGCCAATTTCTACGACCCTCGAGCACTGGAAAAATCAATCAGTCGCTTGCGTGGAAAAATCAAGGACATGTATGGTACAAACGCGATTCAGAGCATTCGCGGCTATGGCTATCGCCTGCTGCGGGGTCTGATATCGACTGCCTGACTCTCGGGCAGCCATCCCATTTGCATACGTACGAAGGATCGTCTAATGCAACCATATAGCTCCCGTTCTGCTTCACGCCTGCTTGAAATCAAGCAATTGAATGAGCGCGACAACACGACCCATAACAATAAAACTCCATAACATAGCAGCAGATCGAGTGGAATTTATCGAGGGCCAATCTTGGGCCCAGACCCTGCCTATCGATTACTTCCGAGGAAGTCATTGCTCGCCTGCCGATTTATCTTTTAGCCAATTTTGGTATGTATTCAGGAGAGAGACATGGAAACTAGTACAACCCTCCCAAGGAAATATTTTGTTGTCGTGACTCACAGTACAACGTCGCAACGCGAACTGGAGAGCATGCTGTCCAGCGAACGTTTCAATTCGTTTGAAGGGGTGGATTCGCCCTCTTCCGCTCCAATGGTGATGGAGTTCACATATCCAGACATCAGTCGAAAAAATGCCCCGCGCAGTATCGAACACGATACTCAGCGAATATTGGCCACGCTCGAGTCCGAATGGCGCGCAGCGCAATCGGCTAATCCTTTCCAGAATGTCCCGGCCATTACCGGGGAAACCCGCAACATGCCACCTGCCGTTGAAGGTGATATGCCCGGCAATGAAACCTGGCATCTCGACCCTGATCAGGGTGCACTGGTCAAAGAAGGTGTCGAAATCAGCCTGACTGGCCTGGAAACAGCACTGGTCAGGAAAATGCTCACCCATGAAGAGCGTGTTGTCAGTCGTGACGAGCTGATTCTCAGCATCGGCCGAGAGCCGGAACAATATCGCGGCCTGGAGATGTGCCTGAGTCGCCTGCAAGACAAGTTCAAAAGCGCCAGTCATGGCGAACGACTGTTTCGTGCCGTCAGAAACCGCGGTTATTGCCTGATTCAGGAAATCGTCGCGTAACCTCGCAAGACCTCCACGAACAGAACAAACAGAAAAAAGTGCGATTACAAAAACAACAAGAGCACTCTGTTTGATTTCATCTTCCTCCTTGATTTGAACACTCCCTGCCTCCACCCTCCAACAGTAACAAATACAACATCATTTATTCACCCCCTCCTCTGCGACCTTTTCTAACACTCTTATATTTAATTATTAAAAAGTTGGCACTGTGCCATCTTGTTAGAACTCGTCAGACACCATTCCCGGCAATAACTTAGTCTATTGACTGACGACAGTTCGGCATATCGATGTTGTTACCTCAGGACACTCGTTAGAACAAAAACAATAAGTCTGCATAACAACTCGGTTTTCAACTGTTGAAACCTGAATGGACGTCTTTTGGGGATACCGTATGGATCTTTCTCTAAGTATCAATCGAAGCACAGGCCTCAAGGGACTGACCTTTTGGGGCCAATGGGCGCTGGCACAGGGCTTTGTGGTGACGCTGTTGTTCATACTCGCTGAGCAGCACACCGGGACGGTCGCGTTTTACTACCGGATGTGTGCAACGCTGGCGGTACTGGCGTCGGTGCCGGCTTATACGTTTAGCGGTGTGTATCGCAAGCGTGACAATTACCTGACCGGTCTCGGTCGACTGTTTATGGGTTGGTCGATGACCATGGCGGCGCTGGCGTGCATCGCCTTTGTCTGCCAGGCCGATGAGCTGTTTTCGCGGCAGGTGATTCTGAGCTGGGCGGTGTATGGCTTCCTTGGTCAGGCGTTTCTGTACGCTCCGCTGCATGCGTTTTCCAAGTACTACCAGCGTTCGCGTAAAAGCGAACACAAGACGCTGATCGTCGGTACCGGCGAACTGGCGTTGGGTCTGGCGAAGAAGCTCAGCCAACTGGAAAATCTGCCGCTGGTAGGTTTGGTCAGCAACGGCGATGTGTCTGCGCTGGGTTCGGATGCACCGCGCGTGGTTGGCGATCAGGAGCAACTGCTGGAGCTGATCGAGGCGCATGACATTCGCCGCTTGTATATCACCCTGCCGCTGTGTGAAGCCGCGAAAATCGAGGCGATTTATGGTGACTTGTTGGGCGCCAACGTCGACGTGGTGTGGGTGCCGGACTTGAACAGTCTGACCCTGCTGAATCACTCGGTGAAGGTCGTGGACGGCTTGCCGGCGATCTACTTGAACGAGAGCCCGTTGACCAGCCGCCCTACCGCTGCTTTGAGCAAGAGCCTGGTCGAGAAAACCGTGGCGTTTCTGGCGATCATCGCGCTGAGTCCGATTCTGCTGATCATTGCGTTGGCGGTGAAGATCAACTCGCCCGGCCCGGTGTTTTTCAAGCAGGATCGTCATGGCTGGAACGGCAAGGTGATCAAGGTCTGGAAGTTCCGCTCGATGCGTGTTCACGATGACCGTGATGTGAAGCAGGCCAGCCGTAATGACTCGCGCATTACCGCAGTCGGCCGCTTTATTCGCCGCACTTCGCTGGATGAACTGCCGCAACTGTTCAACGTGCTGCAAGGGCACATGGCTCTGGTCGGCCCACGCCCGCATGCCGTCGCGCACAACAACTACTACTCGGGGAAAATCCTCGCGTACATGGCGCGTCACCGGATTAAACCGGGGATCACCGGCCTGGCCCAGATCAGCGGCTGCCGCGGTGAGACGGACACCATCGACAAGATGCAGAAGCGTGTCGAGATTGACCTGCAGTACATCAACAGCTGGTCGTTGTGGCTGGACCTGAAGATCCTGGTGAAGACGCCGTTTACGTTGTTGTCGAAGGATATTTACTGAGGTTTGAAGCTGTATACCGCAAGGGGACGAAAGTCCCCTTTTTTGTGCCTGGGATTTGGGGATGGAATCGGATCTTGGATGGATGCAAAAACTGTGGGAGTGAGCCTGCTCGCGATGGCGGTGGGTCAGGCAATGATGATGCTGACTGTGCCGACGCCTTCGCGAGCAGGC
>NZ_AKJR01000143.1:0-1656 GCF_000282235.1 Pseudomonas sp. GM24
TTCTCGTAGACGGTGAGTTCGCCGCCATTGACGTCGAGGCCGTTGAGCACCACCGGATCGTCGTTGTTGTGGATGTTCAGCACCAGGTTGGCAGTGCTGGTGTCGCCATCGGCATCGGTCAGGGTGTAGGTGAACGTCTCGGTGCCGTTGCCGCCGCCGTGCAGGTTTTTGAAGTCGGCATCGTTGGTGTTCAGCGTGTAGGTGTAAGTGCCGTTGGCATTGAGCACGAGCGTGCCGTAAGTCCCGGTGAACGTGCCGGCGGTGATCGGCCCGGCATTCGGTCCGGTCGCCACCACATCGGCGCCTTGCACATCGTTGGTCAGCACATTGCCGGTCAGGGTCAGTTGCGTTTCCGAAGCGCTGTTGGCGTTGCTGTCGTTCACAGCTTTTGGCACGTCATCGACGATGCTGACGACAATGGTGCTGGTGACGATGTTGCCGAGCGAATCGGTGGCCTGATAGGTAAAGGTTTCGGTCAGGCTGTTGGCGCCGTCGTCGGCATGTGGCGTGGTGGTCGCCGGCGAGGTCAGCGTGTAGGTATACGTGCCGTTGGGGTTGAGGACGATTTGCCCGTAGTTGCCGGTGGCACTGCCAACCAGCGCGTAACTGATCGCACCGACTGCCCCGGTGACCGAACCGACCAACGTGCCAGACGCGGTTTCGCCGGAGCTGGTCGGGTCGCTGCCGGTGACTGTACCAGGCGCCAGATCCGCGCCGTCCTTAGTCAGGTCGAGGGCTTTCTCGAAGACGGTGACGTCGGTGTCGCTGGTCGCGCACAGCTTGCTGTTGGCGACATCGATGGTGATGGTGGTAGTGCTTTCATCACCGTCGGAATCGCGCACGGTGTAAGTGAACACATCCACTGCGCCCGGGCCGTTCACGACGTTGGGATTGCTGTGGTAGACGGCGTTGCCGTTGGCGTCCAGGGTCAGATAGCCATAGGTGCCGTTGATGTTGCTGTCGAGTCCGCCGATGGCCGAAGTCGAGGTGTCGGCGCCGGCGCGCACGCCGACCACTGCACCGGTTACGGCCGGACCGTCGGCGCCACCAATGTCGTTGTTCAGCACGTTGCCGCTGACCGTGCCGCCCTCCGCCACCGACGCGGCATCAGGATGGGCGCTGGGCAGATCATCGACGATGTTGACGTTGATCTGGCCGTTGGCGGTGCTGCCATCAGTGTCGGTGGCGACGACGTTGAAGTTCTCGGTGATGCTGTTGGCGCCGTTGGCGTTTGGATGAGTTTCGTTGTCGACCAAGGTGTAGCTGTAACTGACCACGCCGGTGGCGGGGTTGTAACCGGTAATGGTCAACGTGCTGCCGAGCGGCGTGACGATCGATTGCGGGAAGCCTGCGGCCACGCCGCCGGTGACCACGTTGATGCCGCCCACGGTCAGGGTTTGCAAACCGTCGAGGGCGGTGACGGTGAAGGTGCCGCTCTGGGTCAGCGCCGGAATGTTGGGGCTGGTGCCGTCGCTGAGGTTTTTCTCGTAAACCGTCAGTTCGCCGCCGTTGACGTCAAGGCCATTGAGGTAGACCTGATCGTCATTGTTATGGATGTTCAGCACCAGGTTCGCGGTACTGGTATCACCGTCGGAATCGGTGATGGTGTAGGCGAAGGTTTCCGTGCCGTTGCCGCCGCCGTGCAGGTTTTTGAAG
>NZ_AKJR01000144.1:0-16225 GCF_000282235.1 Pseudomonas sp. GM24
CCGGGCAGCCGTTGGTGCAGGTGCGCGGCACGCAATCGGCGCTGTCGCCGTTGGGGTTTTTCGCCTGATCCGGCGAGTCATCGTGAGGCTCGTCTTTCTTCAACAAGGTGTTGCGCTGCGCATTCCAGCGCAATTGCATCCGGCCCTTTTTCACCCCGGTGGCGATGCCTCGGGCGGCAACGCTTTTGTATTGATCGACGTATTTGATGAACCCTTCGACGATGCCGAACATCGCCTTTACCAAACGCTTCACCGCCGACAGCAATTGCACGGCGCGATCCGCCAGACGCAGCGTCAGATAAGCGATGCCTGCGCCACCACTGACAAACGTCAAGACGACGCTGATCAGCACATCGATGAGCATCTGCACCATCATCATCGACGCCGCTTCCGCCGTTTTGCCGGCAACTTCACTGGGCGGCAACATCTCCAGCCAAAGGCTGGCAGTGCGCAACAATAAGCACAGTGCAGCTTCGTCACTGACCAGCAGTTGCAGCTTCTCCATGACCTCGGGCGCAGTTTTCGCCAGCTCGATCAGATCTGCCACGCCACTGCCCAAGCGCTCAACAAACTGGCCGGGATCCTTGAGAATGTCCGAGAGCAAACCAATGCTGTCCCACACCCCCTCGATGGCCGCCCAGCTCCCGGCGAGCATGCCGTTGCCTGCCGCCGTCGCCACCGACTGCGACCACTGCGGCTTGAAACTCTTCCATTCACTGCGTAGCCAGCCATCCAGCTCAGCGGTCAGGCCGTCATAAGCTTTGAAAAGGTCCTCGACCTGATCCGGAGTGACATCGCTGTGCACCTGCACCCGGTAGAACCTGCCAGGTATTCCTTTGAAAGAGCCCTTGCCTTGCTCATCAAGGGTGATAGGGGTGGTTACGCCACCGTCCATGGCGATCACATCGACCACGATGTTGCCCAGCGGAATGTCGTAGACCGACTCGAACTTGCTCTCGATCTGCATCAACCCGCCCTTCGGGCACTGGACGACACCTGAGAAAAATTCGTTGTCGGTGCTGCTGACGGCAGTGCTATCGGAGCCGAAGCGAATGATCCGCTCCATGCCCATCAGCGACGGCAGATCCGCAGCGTGGCTGACCTTGTCCGCCGCGTGACTGGCCCAATGCTTGAGCTGTTCGCGGTAAATACTGAGGGTGGCGGGAAAGCTGTCGAGTGCTTGCTCGATGCGGGTGACGGCGTCCATTAGCGCACGCGGGTGTGCGAAGTGGACTGAATAAGCGGATCAAACATGAGCGTTCCCTCGCGCAAAAATTAGGCGCGGGAACTGTGCGGGGGATCAATCAGGAAAGAAGTCAGGCAAGTAGGCGATGACTGTAGGACTTATCTGTAAAGCATCACCAGCAGCTAAACAGGTGCACAGAAACGCAAACGCGGCGTGAGGAAAACCTCACGCCGCGTTTATCGTGCGGACACAAATGGATTTACTGCGTTGAATCCCGAGCGCTCAGCTCTTTCAATTTGAGCTCAGCCAACGGATGCCCGGCCTTGGCAGCCATCCCCCACCAGCGTGCGGCTTCGACAGGGTCCGGGAGTTTACCCAGCGTCCCGGCCAGACTGATCACACCGACCTGATAAGCCGCTTTGCCATCGCCTGCGAGCGCCGCCAAGCGCAACAGGCGCACACCTTCTTCACGCGCGCCCAAGCCGACACCGCGAAAGGTCAGGATGTGCCCATAGAAGCTCTGCGCACCGACATCGCCAAGGTTGGCCATGCGCGCAAACTGCCCTTCGAGCCAGCGCCAGCCACGCGGTTGTCGAACGAACCATGACCAGTGAAACAGCCTACGGGCCAGCCAGTAACTGGCCCGCGCCTTGAGTCGTAAAAACACTCAGGCCTCCGCCGATTCCGGGTACTCGTATTCAAAAACACGGACAACTTCCGAAGCATGCCAAGAGGCCGCAGCAACACCATCGGACGGCCCGGAAAAACGCCCCAGACGTTCAACACACTCAAAGAAACCGGTACGCGGCAGGCGACTGGCACCTTGGCTGATCACCAGTGAACTGCGCAACGGTTGTTCGGCCTTGGCATCCAGCGCGGCCAGATGCTCAAGCGCGGCGGTCAAGGTTTGCATGGCCGGTGTCGGCAATTGCAAACGCTCGAGCAAGGCCCGATAAGTCAGTAGATGGCGCTGACGGCGCGCTTGATCCAGTTCTCCGAGCAATCCGTCCCAATGTTGACGACTGATGCGTACGCTCACGATTCATCCCTCCACCCTGGCACCGTCAATTCCCAAGCCAGGCTGCGGCGAATCGCGGCGTCGGGCTGACGCTCGCCACTTTCGATCATGGCCAGATAAGACGGGCTGATGCCTACCGTGCGGGCCAACGCCTCAATGGCGATGCCCTTCCCTTCGCGCAAACTGCGTAGTTGATCCAGACCTGGAAGAATCGTGTCTGGTGAGGCCGCGAGCGGCGTAGGTGCCGGACGCGACGGTGTTTCATTAATGCCTGCTGCTTTTAGTAGAGCCTGATACTGAGCCCACGGCAGAACCGCGTATTCGGGTTCGCCATCGCGTGCAATTATCTGAATATCCATGACTACCCCGTAGGACAACAACACTTAGCGAGTCGGCACTTTTCCCTAGAAGTGTAATCCTAACAGCGGCCAAGGTCGCGGGGGGTATCTATCTGTAGGCGGGTGTTGAGGAATCAGGTTTTTTTCGGCCCCTGAAGTTGCAGTTGCTCGGGGGTATCCGGCAGGCGTTCGACGACTGCGAGCTTTTCCGGTTGCTGACGATTGCGCCACAGGCGAAAGGCATTGAGCTCATCGTCGAGGGTTTTCATCAGCCAGGCGAGGACGGCGATGTCGTCGAGCATGCCGAATACGGGAATGAAATCCGGAATCGCATCCACCGGGCTGAGGAAATACATCAAACCCGCCACCACCGACACCAGCGCTTTGCCACTGATGGCGCGGTACTCGCCGCGCCAATAGGCCAGGCACAAAGCCTGGAGTAAACGTAAATCGTCCTTGAGTTTACCGAGGCGATTGCCCTGCGCAGCGCCTTTGCTGGCAACCGCAAACAATAAGGTCGGCAAACGGCCGCGTGCGAGCAGGCGGCCGGCCAAGGGCAGGAATCGAGCAAAATTCCACGGAGCTTTCATCTATTCCTCCCGTTGAAATGTTATCCACACAAATTGTGGATAACCTTGTGAACAGAGCTGCATTTCAGCGCTGAAAGCCCCGTTTCATAAGGGCTGCGCTCAGATCGGGCGTTTTTTACTCACATAAAAAACCCCAATATTTCATTGACTTGGCTGCTCAGGGCGGCTAGCGATGGCAGTCTCATTGGCTATGACTCTCCCGACCGCCATCGGTTCGCTCTGTTTACCCTTGCCAGGGTCCAGATGCAACAACGCCCCGCATAAGCGAGGCGTTGTTGTTGAAGCCTTTACCAATTACTTGGCAGCAGCGGCTTCTTTGGCTGGATCCTTGATGGCCAGCAGTTCCAGGTCGAAGACCAGAACCGAGTTGGCCGGGATTGCCGGGCTTGGCGACTGAGCGCCATAAGCCAGATCGCTAGGGATGTACAGTTTGTACTTCTCGCCAACGTGCATCAGTTGCAGACCTTCAACCCAACCCGGAATCACGCCGCTTACCGGCAGATCGATCGGGCTGCCGCGCTCGACGGAGCTGTCGAATACGGTGCCGTTGGTCAGCTTGCCGGTGTAGTGAACAGTCACTACGTCAGTCGGCTTGGGCTGTGGGCCGTCGGCTTTCTTGACCACTTCGTATTGCAGGCCGGAAGCAGTGGTGGTTACACCCGCCTTCTTGCCGTTTTCTTCGAGGAACTTCTTGCCAGCCGCAGCCGACTCTTCGCTCATTTTGGCCATACGCTCTTCAGCACGCTTTTGCAGCGCGGCGAAGGCTTCGACCAGTTCTTCATCTTTCAGCTTCTGTTCTTTCTTGCCGACGGCATCTTCGATGCCCTGGGCTACCGCTTTGGAGTCCAGATCATCCATGCCTTCCTGAGCCAGGCTCTTGCCCATGTTCAGGCCGATACCGTAGGAAGCTTTTTGCGCCGGGGTTTTCAGCTCTACGCTGGTCTGCGAATCACAACCCGCGAGGACCAGGCTAACCAGGGCAACCGCCGCCGCCAACCGATGCTGTTTCATGCTATTTCCTTGTTCATGCGCCGAAAGGGCAATCGAGTAAAGCCGCGAGCTTATCAGGCCGCCACGACCAATGGCTACCGGCATGAGAGCAGGAAACTTCCGATAAGTTCAGGGATTAAAACGCATCGAGGCGAAGCGACGATGAAGCTTCTGTCATCTTGTCCCGACAATCAGCGTCGTTCCTTCTCGCATCATCTGGCGTAATGGCCACTTGCCGCATGGGGGCGTGCTCAGGCATAACAGCGGAACAAATCGACAAGGATGTTTATCTTGCGCCTCTTATTCCGTGTGCTGACCCTGATCGTCGTGCTGCTGGGACTGGTTCTTGCCGTGGTCCTGTATTACGTCGCCAACCCGAAATTGCCCTTCTACACCCCCGCCGAGCAGGTGCATTACCTCGATCAGTGGAGTGACGAAGACCGGCAAACCTACTATTTCACGCCTCAGGGTACGCAGGTCAAAGGCCTTCGCTACGAGTGGTTCCAGGCCTTGGAGCTGCCTTTTTCTGAACAGCGTTTCGCGTCCTCCGATTACCTCGCGCGCTTCGGGTTTCTGATTGATCCGCAGCACAAAGCCACGGCGAACAACCCCGGCAACCTCCCCGTCGGTTTTGCCCGCCATCAGAATCCCGGCAGCTCTGAGCAATATCTGGACATTACTTGCGCCGCTTGCCACACCGGCGAATTGCGCATCAACGGCCAGGCCGTGCGAATTGACGGGGGCACCGCGCAACATGTGTTGCCTTCCAGTGTTCCTACTTTGCGTGGTGGCAGTTTCGGACAGGCATTGGTGGCAAGTCTGACCGCGACTTACTACAACCCATGGAAATTCGAACGTTTTGCCAGAATCGTGCTGGGCGACGAATACGACACGCGTCACGAGCAATTGCGCAAAGACTTCAAAACCTCACTGAATACATTCCTCAAAGTCGCCTGGAACGATACCCATCGCGGCCTCTACCCGACCGAAGAAGGTCCCGGCCGCGCCGATGCTTTCGGACGCATTGCCAATGCGACGTTTGGCGATGCGATTTCCCCCGCCAACTACCGCGTGGCCAATGCCCCGGTGGATTACCCGCAGCTCTGGGACATGTGGACGTTCGATTGGGTGCAGTGGAACGGCTCGGCGCAGCAACCAATGGCGCGCAATATCGGTGAAGCGTTAGGCGTCGGCGCCACCCTGAATTTTTTCGATGCCAACGGCCAGCCGCTGCAAGGCGAAGCACGCTATGCCTCCAGCGTGCGCGTGCGTGATCTGCACAAAATCGAAGAAACCCTGCAAAGACTCAAGCCGCCAGCCTGGCCAGAGGATCTGTTTGGCGCCATCGACAAACCCTTGGCAGCCAAGGGCCGCACGCTATTTGTCGAGAACTGCGCCGGTTGTCACGTACCGCGCCAGACTCAGGAAGGTGAGCGCTGGGTGCAGCATTTGCACATGCTGCCGGCCAGTGTCATCGGCACCGACCCGACCGCTGCCGACAATATCGCCAACCACCGTTTCGACCTGACAGCCCTGCAGTGGGATCTGAAAGAACTGGAAAAAATGGACGTCAAGCTGCATCCGACACCCAAGGAGCCACTGGACTTGAGCCAGTTATCGGTGGCCAAGGGCTTGGCTTACGTCACCGCTTTCGTCGAAGACCGCGCCTATCGCGAAGCCAACGTCACGCCGCAGGAAAAACCACGCATGGACGGCTTTGGCCTGCCGATCGGCGTTCGCGAAAAAGTCGCTTACAAGGCCCGCCCGCTGGCCGGTATCTGGGCCACCGCTCCGTTCCTGCACAACGGTTCGGTACCGAACATCTATCAGTTGCTGTCGCCGCAGGATGAGCGCGCCACAACCTTCTTCAAAGGCACCTTTGAATACGATCCGCGACATCTGGGGTATCGCACCGAAGCGTTTACCAATGGCTTCCTGTTCGATACGCGGATCACCGGCAACCACAACAGCGGCCATGAGTTCCGCGCCGGCGAACGTGGCAACGGCGTGATTGGCCGGCTATTGCAGCCCGAAGAACGCTGGGCGCTTCTTGAGTACCTGAAAGTCCTCGGCGGCCCACTGGAGGCGCAACTGCCATGATCTCAACCTTCAAGAAAGAACAGTCGCTGCTGGCCAGAATCTGGTTGTGGCTGGGTCGTTTGCTGGGCAAGGTTCTGTTGATAGCGCTTGTCATCGGCTTGCTCGGCTGGGCCATCGCTACGGTCTGGTTTGCCTGGCAACACCGTGGCCCGGTGTCGGCGCAGGAGCAGATTCCCACCGGCGAAGCGGCGATGACCCAGGACGTGATCCAGACCGCCGTACGCATCGTCGATCAACACCGAGAAAGCACACGGTATCTGCGCGACGCCCATGCCAAGGCTCATGGTTGTGTAAAAGCTCAGGTGCAGGTGTTGCCGCAACTGGCGCAGTCGCTGCGACAAGGCGTGTTCAGTGAGCCCGGCAAAACCTGGCAAGCGATGATTCGCCTGTCCAATGGCAATGCCTACCCACAGTTCGACAGCCTCCGCGACGCGCGGGGCATGGCGATCAAACTGCTGGACGTATCGGGAAAACAGCTGCTTGGCAATCGCCAGTCACAGCCTGAGCAGGATTTCGTGATGTTCAGCCACCCGAACTTTTTTGTCAGCGATGTCGCCGAGTACCGTCAGAATGTGGCGGCGCAGGCTGACGGCAAAAAGGTCATGGCGTTTTTCCCCGGCTGGGATCCGCGCAGCTGGCAGATCCGCCATTTGTTTATTGCCTTGGCAACGCTATCGCCGCCACCGGACAGCCCGACAGCGACGACATACTTTTCGGTTTCGCCCTACAAGTTCGGGGAAGCCAATGCAAAGTTTCGTGTTGCACCCGATCCGGACAGTTGCCCTGCCTATACACTGCCCAAACAGAACCACGACCTGCCGAATTTCCTGCGCAGCGCTTTGACTCAGCAGTTGTCGACGGACCGGATACCAGCCTGTTTCGTACTGCAGATCCAGCGCCAGGATGCCAACAAGTACATGCCGATCGAAGACACCAGCATCGAATGGCGCGAGCAGGACTCACCCTTTGAAACGGTCGCGCGGATTACCCTGCCGCCGCAGGATTTCGATACCCCGGCGCTAAATCTGGCGTGTGACAACCTTTCGTTTAATCCGTGGTTCGGGCTTGAGGCGCATCGGCCGATTGGCGGGATCAACCGCTTGCGTAAAACGGTATATGAGGCAGTGAGCGACTATCGACACAGCCAAAATGCTGCGCAGTAGCACGGTGTCATGACACCGTGGAAACTTGAAATCAACAAATCCGGGACAGCAAAAAGCCCGCACTAGGCGGGCTTTCTGTGGAATCTGGCGTTCAGTGTTCCAGATTCCGAATATGGCGCAGCGGACGGGACTCGAACCCGCGACCCCCGGCGTGACAGGCCGGTATTCTAACCGACTGAACTACCGCTGCGCGAAACGCTTGAAACGAATGGTGGGTGATGACGGGATCGAACCGCCGACATTCTGCTTGTAAGGCAGACGCTCTCCCAGCTGAGCTAATCACCCTTCGCTTCGTTACGGGACGCATTATGCCACAAGTTTTCGTAAAGTGTTGATTTAATTGAAGTTTTTTTCAAATAAATCCGAAAACCGGTAAAACGACACATCCCGCGGGTACAACCTTGGAGCAGAAAAAAACCCGCCTTGGCGGGTTTTTCCGTGGTGACCTGGCGTTCAGTGGTCCAGGTTACCGAATATGGCGCAGCGGACGGGACTCGAACCCGCGACCCCCGGCGTGACAGGCCGGTATTCTAACCGACTGAACTACCGCTGCGCTAAACACTTGAAACGAATGGTGGGTGATGACGGGATCGAACCGCCGACATTCTGCTTGTAAGGCAGACGCTCTCCCAGCTGAGCTAATCACCCTTCGCTTCGGTGTGGCGCGCATTCTACGGAGCGACCCAACCTCTGGCAAGCACTTTTTTAAATAATTTTCTCAGGCCTTCCAAAGGCTTAGAGAAGGGTTGGCCTATGAGACGGCGAAGACAATAATGCCCCCCTTTGTATAAAGGAGAGACTCACCCCATGTGGTTCAAAAACCTGCTTATCTATCGCCTGACCCAAGACCTGCCTGTCGATGCCGAGGCGCTGGAAACTGCACTGGCCACCAAACTGGCGCGTCCATGTGCAAGCCAGGAGTTGACCACCTACGGTTTCGTCGCGCCGTTCGGCAAAGGCGAAGATGCTCCATTGGTGCACGTCAGCGGTGACTTCCTGCTGATTTCCGCCCGTAAAGAAGAACGCATTCTGCCGGGCAGCGTCGTGCGTGACGCGGTCAAGGAAAAGGTCGAAGAGATCGAAGCCGAGCAGATGCGCAAGGTCTATAAGAAGGAACGCGATCAGATCAAGGATGAAATCATCCAGGCGTTCCTGCCGCGCGCCTTTATTCGTCGCTCGTCGACCTTCGCCGCCATCGCGCCGAAACAGGGCCTGATTCTGGTCAACTCGGCCAGCCCGAAACGCGCTGAAGACCTGCTGTCGACCCTGCGTGAAGTGATCGGCACCCTGCCCGTCCGTCCGCTGACCGTGAAAATGTCGCCTACCGCGACCATGACCGAATGGGTCACCACGCAGAAAGCTGCCGACGACTTCTATGTGCTGGACGAATGCGAGCTGCGCGACACCCACGAAGACGGCGGCATCGTCCGTTGCAAGCGTCAGGACCTGACCAGCGAAGAAATCCAGCTGCACCTGAGCACCGGCAAAGTGGTCACTCAGTTGTCGCTGGCATGGCAGGACAAACTGTCGTTCATGCTCGACGACAAGATGACTGTCAAACGTCTGAAGTTCGAAGATCTGTTGCAGGATCAGGCGGAACAGGACGGTGGTGATGAGGCACTGGGTCAACTGGATGCCAGCTTCACCCTGATGATGCTGACCTTCGGTGATTTCCTGCCGGCGCTGGTGGAAGCGTTAGGTGGCGAAGAGACTCCGCAGGGGATCTGATCGGTTTTTTGTGTGAACGCTTAAAAGATCGCAGCCTTCGGCAGCTCCTACAGAGGACGTGTTTTTCTGTAGGAACTGCCGGAGGCTGCGATCTTTTTGCTGGCGACGTATGCTTAGCTTCCTAACGCTTTCACATAATAAGGATCAAGCCATGCGCGCACTGGCTGCACTCAGCCGCTTTGTCGGCAATACCTTCGCTTACTGGGTTCTGATTTTCGCGGTGATTGCGTTCCTGCAACCGGCGTGGTTCCTCGGCCTCAAAGGCGCGATCGTACCGTTGCTGGGCCTGGTGATGTTCGGCATGGGCCTGACCCTCAAACTTGACGACTTCGCTGCCGTCGCCCGCCATCCGTGGCGCGTGGCGCTGGGCGTAGTCGCGCATTTCGTGATCATGCCCGGTGTGGCGTGGTTGCTCTGCCAAGTGTTCCACCTGCCGCCGGAAATCGCCGTCGGGGTGATTCTGGTCGGCTGCTGCCCGAGTGGCACTTCTTCCAACGTCATGACCTGGCTGGCTCGGGGTGATCTGGCGTTATCGGTGGCCATTGCCGCCGTCACCACCCTCCTCGCCCCACTGCTGACCCCGGCGCTGATCTGGCTGCTGGCTTCGGCGTGGTTGCCGGTGTCGTTCATGGAGCTGTTCTGGTCGATCCTGCAAGTGGTGTTGCTACCGATCATTCTTGGCGTGGTTGCCCAGCGTTTGCTTGGCGACAAGGTTCGTCACGCCGTCGATGTGTTGCCGCTGGTGTCGGTGGTCAGCATCGTCATTATCGTGACCGCCGTGGTGGCGGCCAGTCAGGCAAAGATCGCCGAATCCGGCCTGTTGATCATGGCCGTGGTCATGCTGCACAACAGCTTCGGTTATTTGCTGGGCTACTTCACCGGGCGCCTGTTCAAGCTGCCGCTGGCCCAACGCAAGTCGCTGGCACTGGAGGTGGGTATGCAGAATTCGGGATTGGGCGCTGCATTGGCCAGTGCGCATTTTTCGCCATTGGCGGCGGTGCCGAGCGCGTTGTTCAGCGTTTGGCACAATATTTCCGGCGCGCTGCTGTCGACTTACTTCCGGCGCATGAGTGAAAAGGAAGATCGCGAGACCCTGGCGCAGCAAGTGGCTGACTGACCTCGAAACTTGATCCCCGGGTTAATGCTAGTCAAACTAGCGCGCAACGCGGGGACGACCCTGCGGCTCGATCGAGTTATTAATCTGGGGACGACCCCGTCTATCGATGGAGGTCTTGCATGTCCTGGATCATTCTGTTTTTCGCCGGCCTGTTCGAAGTCGGCTGGGCCGTCGGCCTGAAATACACCGACGGCTTCACCCGCCCGCTGCCCACCGTTCTGACCGTTGCGGCCATGGCCATCAGCCTTGGCCTGCTTGGCCTCGCGATGAAGGAATTGCCGCTGGGCACGGCCTATGCGATCTGGACCGGTGTCGGTGCCGTGGGCACGGTGATTGCCGGGATCATTCTGTTTGGCGAGTCGATGGCGTTGATTCGGCTGGCCAGCGTAGCGTTGATCATTACCGGGTTGATTGGCCTCAAGGTCAGCGCTTAAGCCACTAGCGCTTTCGAGCAGGCTCGCTCCCACATTCAACCGCGTTCCGTCAGAGGAATACGATCAACTGTGGGAGCGAGCCTGCTCGCGAAGAGGCCCTTAAAATCGCCGACTATCTGATGGCCCCGCGCAACTCCCCCACCAACACTTGCAACTGCGCCGGCTCAGCAGCATCCACGCCCACCGGCGCACCCGCCACCAACGTCACCCGCGACCACAACCGCCGAAACACACCTTTATTCGGATCGCGACTGAAGAAACTCCCCCACAACCCCTGCAACGCCAACGGAATCACCGGCACCGGCGTCTCCTCGATAATCCGCGTCAGCCCACCGCGGAATTCGTTCATCTCGCCATCGGCAGTCAACTTGCCTTCCGGGAAGATGCACACCAACTCACCCTCCTTCAGATATTGAGCAATGCGCGTGAAGGCCTTTTCGTAAATCTGGATGTCTTCATTACGTCCGGCAATCGGAATTGTTCCCGCTGTGCGGAAGATAAAGTTCAGCACCGGCAAGTTGTAGATCTTGTAGTACATGACAAAGCGAATCGGCCGACGCACCGCGCCGCCAATCAGCAAGGCATCGACGAACGACACGTGGTTGCACACCAGCAATGCCGCGCCTTCATCGGGAATCGCCTCAAGGTTACGGTGCTCGACGCGGTACATGGAATGGCTGAGTAGCCAGATCATGAAACGCATGCTGAACTCGGGGACGATCTTGAAGATGTAGGCGTTGACGCCGATGTTCAGCAGCGACACCACCAGGAACAGCTGCGGGATCGACAGCTTGGCCACGCTCAACAGCACGATCGAAACGATGGCCGAAACCACCATAAACAACGCGTTGAGAATGTTGTTGGCGGCAATCACCCGCGCGCGCTCGTTTTCAGCGGTACGTGACTGGATCAAGGCATACAGCGGCACGATGTAGAAACCACCGAAGATGCCGAGGCCAAGAATATCGATCAACACCGCCCAGGTGTGCACGAAGCCGAGCACTTCAATCCAGCTGTGGCCGGTGACGCTGTCGGGAATTCCGCCGGAGTGCCACCACAACAGCAAACCGAACACGGTCAGACCAAACGAGCCGAACGGCACCAAGCCAATCTCGACTTTGCGCCCGGACAGTTTCTCGCAGAGCATCGAGCCGAGCGCGATACCGACCGAGAACACCGTCAGAATCAGGGTGACCACGGTCTCATCACCGTGCATCCACTCTTTGGCATAGGCCGGAATCTGCGTCAGGTAAATCGCCCCGACAAACCAGAACCATGAGTTGCCGACAATCGAGCGTGACACCGCCGGCGTCTGGCCCAGACCGAGTTTCAACGTCGCCCACGACTGGCTGAAGATGTTCCAGTTCAGGCGCATTTCCGGGGAGGACGCCGCTGCACGGGGAATGCTGCGGCTGGCCAGATAGCCCAGCACGGCAATCCCGACGATCGCGCAGGACACCAACGGCGCATAGTGACTCGAAGACATGATGACCCCGGCGCCAATCGTCCCGGCGAGAATCGCCAGAAACGTGCCCATCTCCACCAGGCCGTTGCCGCCCACCAGTTCATCCTCGCGCAGCGCTTGCGGCAGGATCGAATATTTCACCGGCCCGAACAGCGCCGAATGCGTGCCCATGGCGAATAGCGCCACCAGCATCAGCGACAAATGATCGAAGAGGAAACCGACCGATCCTACGGCCATGATCGCGATTTCCGCGAGTTTGATCAGACGAATCAGCGCGTCCTTGGCGAACTTTTCGCCAAACTGCCCGGCCAGTGCCGAGAACAGGAAAAACGGCAGGATAAACAGCAACGCACACAGGTTGACCCAGATCGAACGGTCACCCTCGATGGTCAGCCGATAGAGAATGGCGAGGATCAGCGACTGTTTGAACACGTTGTCGTTAAACGCGCCGAGCGACTGCGTGATGAAGAACGGCAAGAAGCGCCGGGTGCGCAGCAGGTTGAACTGTGAGGGGTGACTCATCTTCCGTGTTTCCCTGATGTTTAAGGTAGAGAGGCCTGGGTACTGCTTATTGGATTCTCGAAGCGCGATCCAGGCCACACCTTACCTAAACTTTTCAGGTTATTTCTTCAAACCTGCAATGCACGGCGAGACAAACAGCTCGCCACGCCAGGCGCCCTGCACGGTGCGTTTACCGACAATCAGCCACATCACCGCCAGCAACATCACCAACAGCGTGCCGACGACGCTGAAAAACGTCAGGTTCAAGGTGCTCGCCAGTTTCAGGGTTGCCAGCGAATACACGCCCAACGGAAAGGTGAATCCCCACCAGCCAAGGTTGAACGGGATGCCGTCACGCAAATACCGCACGGTGATCAGCAGTGCCATCAGCATCCACCACAGCCCGAAACCCCACAGGGTAATGCCGGCAATAAGTCCCAGACCCGAGGCGATTTCACCCATGCCCGGCAGACCGTTGGCCGCGAAGATCGCTGGCGCATCACCGCCGAGCAGCAACATGCCCAGCGCACCGGTACCGATCGGACCGAGGGCCAGCCAGCTCGAAGCGGCCATGTTTTCGTGTGGCAGTTTATGCAGGGCCATGCGCAGCAGCAGAATCGTCAGAATGCTGAACGCTACCGGCAGGGAAAAAGCCCAGAGCACGTAGCTTGTCGTCAGTACCACCAGTTGCGAGTGGGCATCGGTGAGATGCGGCGCGAGCAAACCACCGCTGGCCGCTGCCACTTCGGCTGCGACGACCGGCAACAGCCAAACGGCGGTCATCTGGTCGATGCTGTGTTCCTGACGGGTAAACATCATGTACGGAATCAACACGCCGCAAGCCAGTGACATGGCCACATCAATCCACCACAGCACTTCGGCAAGATGAATCACACCGTCGCCCCAGCGCGGCAGGCCGAACAGCAGAAATCCGTTGATGATCGTCGCGAGACCCATGGGAATGGTGCCGAAGAACATCGATACCGTGGAATGGCCGAAAATCCGCCGTGCCTCATCGAAGAACAGAACCCAGCGGGCGGCGTAGGCAGCGGTAAACAGGCTGAACAACAGAATGTTGAACAACCACAAACCTTCGGCGATGGCGTGCAGGCCTGGAATGGCCAAAGGCAATTGCGCCAGCGCCAACGCCAGCACACCGGTGCCCATGGTGGCAGCGAACCAGTTCGGGGTGAACTGACGGATTACTTCGCGTGGATGCTGAAGCTGGCTGAACGGCTTGATGCCGGGTTTGGCGCTATTGGGGCAAATCATCATGAACTCCTGTCCTCCGGTGAGGTTGAGTCCATGGTAGAACCGAATCGAATATCTATATAACGGGTAATATCTCTAACTGTTATCTGCTTTACCAATAAGCATTCAGACGCTGCGCTCGCTCTCGATCACCAGAATCCGCGCAGAGCCTTGCGGATGGGCGACGTGCTCGGTGCCGACGCTCGCATAGAAGATGTCACCGACATCCAGCTGCACCTGTTTTTCTTCGCCCAGTTCGCGGTAATGCATCAGCACTTGCCCATCCAGCACCACAAACACTTCCTCGCCGTCGTTGATGTGCCATTTGTACGGCTGATCGGTCCAGTGCAGGCGCGTGGTGATGCCGTTCATGTTGGCGATGTCCAGCGCACCCCAGGCGCGCTCGGCGGTGAAGGTTTTGCTGCGAATAATCTTCATGAGTCAATCCGTGAGAAGAAGGCGGGCCAAGGCTAACCGAAACCGCAGTGATTATGGAGCTCGGCACACTTGGGCTGGCGCAGGACGCAGGCTGAGCAACAACGCGGCGACAGCCAACACGATCAAAATCGCCCCGTAACCATCGGTGGTCGCCAGCAATCCGTAGCTGCGCGACAAGTGCCCAGCGAGCAACGCTGGCAGGCAGAACGCCAGATAACTGAGCACGTAATACGCGGCCATCAACCCCGCGCGCTCATGGGCCAAGGCCAGCGGCACGAGGCTGCGCACCGCACCGAGAAATCCTGCACCGAAGCCGCAACCGGCCACCAGCGTGCCAAGGAAAAACAGCGCCAGACTGGCGCTGTGCACACCCAGCAGAATCAACACCAGACCAATCGGCAGCAGGCTCGCGCCTAGCTGCAATGCCCGTGCGGCGGGACGATTGCGCAGGGTGAAAATCATCAATGCACCGGTCACTGTCAGGGCGGCCACGGTTGCGCCGCCGATCAGATTGGACGTCGAACCGGTGGCGGTGCGCACCAATGACGGTGCCAACGAGGCGTAGAAACCGCCGAGCGCCCACGTTGCCGTATTCAGCGGCAACACGCGCCACAAGGTGGCCCGCGCTTGAATCGGCACGTGCAATGTCGGCCGCAACGAGGCCCACGCCCCCGCTTGCGGAGTGACGCTTTCCGGTAAGCGCCAGACATAAATGCCCTGCAATACAAACAGTGCGAGCAGCAGCCAATAGCTCAGTTGCAACGGCGCTGGCGCAAATTCGGCCAGCAAACCGCAGCCCATACCGCCCAATGCCATGCCCAGCAACGGCGCCACACTGTTGATCAACGGTCCTTGCTGACGGTCGGTGTCGAGCAACGTCGCGCTTAAAACGGCGGTGGCCATGCCGGTCGCAAAACCTTGGAGTACACGCGCACTGATCAGCCAAGTCACACTGTCGGCGTAGATAAACAGCAGCATCGCCAACGCGTTGAGCACCACAGCGGTGAAGATCACCGGTTTGCGCCCGAGGTGATCAGACAGCGAGCCGACTGTTAATAGCGCCGCCAACAGACTGAGTGCATACACGCCAAAGATCAGCGTCAGCACCGCGGCCGAGAAGTGCAGTTGATCCTGATAGAGGTGATACAACGGCGTCGGCGCCGTGGAGGCGGCGAGAAAACTCAGTAAAGTCATCGCCAGAAACCACAGGCGGGATCGGTTGTTAGCAAGGCTGGTCATGGGCACACTCCGCAAAAGCTAATTTTTTGCTTTTGCGGAGTGTGCTACTGCCTCGCGCTTAAAGCAAATTCTTTGTGTTAAGGTCTGCCGCATGGCTATTAAAGAAGGTTTACGCCCCGGCGGCCGCAGTGCCCGGGTGCAAGATGCAATTCATTCGGCAGTTCGAGCGCTCCTGCAAGAACAGGAGCGCTCGACCGTGACCGTCCCGCAAATTGCCGCGCGCGCCGGGGTGACGCCGTCGACGATTTACCGGCGTTGGGGTGATCTGTCGGCGTTGCTGGCAGACGTCGCCCTCGCCCGCATGCGCCCGGACAGCGAGCCGGCGCAAACCGGCAGCTTGCGCAGCGATATCCGCGCGTGGGCCGAGCAGTATCTCGACGAGATGAGCTCCGAGCCTGGGCGCAACATGATGCGCGACGTACAGGCCAGTGCTACGCCGGGCTATTGCGTGACGATCATCGGCGCGCAGTTGCAGACGATCATCGAGCGGCATCCGGATGAGGCGGCGCCGAGTGTCGATCGGTTGATCAATCTGGTGGTCGCGCCGGTGGTGTTCCGCATTCTGTTTTCGGCGGCGGCGCTGGAGGTGGATGAGTTGCATCGGTTGATTGATATTGCGCTGCGTCAGGACTGACACCGATATTCATGTAGGAGCTGCGGCACGCTG
>NZ_AKJR01000145.1:0-13026 GCF_000282235.1 Pseudomonas sp. GM24
GGGGACTGACCGAGGTGTCTTTCGTCAAACATCGACCTGAAAAATCGGGTCGATTATGAATTCGACAAAGCTCTTTCACTTCGGTGTAACTCCTCAATATCCCCGGGTCAGTCCCCTCTCCCTATGGGCGGTCCGACGTTTCGGGAGGGCTAGGGTGAGGGCAACTCGTCAGGCCTCCACCGCCTCACCAGACACCGCAACTTCATCCCGACGAACAAACCGGTTCGCCCGCCCAAACGTGCCAAAATCATTAAACCGCACCCCCATCTCACGCATCACCTTATGCGCCACCGGCACGGTCATCTGGCGAATATAAAACGGCTCCTTCACGACAAAATGATGGATCCCGTGACTGCTGCCAAAGTTGAAGCAGAACGCCTGCAACGGCCACAGCCACCAAGGATTCAACACCTGACACTGCTGCAGCACATTACCCAGTTCAATATCGCCGTAGTAATGCATGTTCGAGCTGATGAAGTGCAGACAAAAGGTGCGCAACACATTCGGACCGATAATCACCACAGCAGCGATATCGATCACCTGCATCACCGACAACGTCGTCGCAGACCATTCAATCGGCGCCCCCAGCAGGTACGCAATGCCATTGGCCGCATGAAAACCGAGAAACACATACCACGCGCCCCAATGCACCAGCGCCAGCGGCGCGTAGACCTTCAACGTGCGCTTGATGATGCTGAACTTATGCGCCCAGGTCTTGGCCCGCAGCATGCGGATAAACGCCGACATCACGTTGTCGCCGACCATCAGCAAGCGCGCAAAACCCCACGGCTCGCCGTTGGTGATCGCGCGTTCTTCCATGTCGGTTTCAGTGCCGGAGACCTTGTGATGATTGAGGTGCAGATGCCGACGAATCCACGGATTGATCGTACTCGGACGCGCCAGCCACACCAGGCCCATCATCAGGTTGTGCGGCACGCGCTGTTTGCGGAAATACATGCTGTGGATCAGATCGTGCTCCAGCTCATGGGTCAGCGACGCGAAAAACGCATTGAGCAGCAGGCAAACCCACCACGCCATGTGGCCGCTGATGTACAGCGCCGCCGAACCCATCATCCCGATCAGGGCAAACGCCAGAATCCCCGCACCCAGCGCATCCTGATGCTTGAGAATCGGGTAGCGCTCGCGCAGTTCGACGCCTTTGGCCAGCACCACTTGGCGAATATGCGCTGATCGCTGGGCCGCATTGTGTCGCTGGGGACTTGCAGAAGTACCGTCCATGCTTCCATCCTCGGGTCTATGATGTTCGCATCGTGCCTCGCCAAGGCTTCATTTGCGGTAGCCAAGAACGCCAACCTGTTGACCGGAAGCGCCAATCAGCATGAAGGAACCGACCTCCCTCGCCAGCTGGACCCGTGCCTTGCGCAAGCAACTCGATGCGCTCGGGCTGGACAGCATTGCCCTGTGCCAGCAGGCCGGGCTCGATCCGAATTTGATGGACGACCCCAACGCGCGCTATCCACTGTCCGGCACTACGCGCCTGTGGGAAATTGCCGTGCAGGTGAGTGGCGACCCGGCGATTGGTCTGCGCGTGTCGCGGTTCGTCAGCCCGACCACGTTCCATGCGCTCGGTTATGCGCTGGTCGCCAGCGGCAGTTTGCGCGAGGTATTCGAACGCATCGTGCGCTATCACCCGGTGGTCAGCGATGCGCTGGAACTGGAACTGAGCCGCAGCGACGACCGCTATCAATTCCGTCTGAAGATTCCGTCAGGCAATCCGGCGCCAGCCTTCGAAGCCATCGACGCGTTCACCGCGATCTACGTGCGCACTTGCCGCAATCGCCTCGGCCGCGATTACGCGCCACTCGCCGTGTATCTGCGCCGTCCGGAACCAACCGATGTGCACCAATGGCACAAAGTCTTCCGCGCCCCGGTGCATTTCGGCTGTGCCGAGGATCGTCTGGAGTTCGCCCTCGCCGATTTCGACAGCCACCTCGACGACGCCAACCCGGAACTCGCTGAACACAATGAAGCCGTGCTCAAACGCACCATGGCTCAGCTCCAGCCGTTGACCTGGGAGCGCAAGGTGCGCGATGCCATTGAAGAACAACTGCCGGAAGGTGAACCCAGTGCAGAACGGATTGCCCAGGCGTTGCACCTGAGTTTGCGCAGCCTGCAAAGGCATCTGGCGGATGAGGGTTGTCGCTTCGACACATTGCTCAACGAGAGCCGCGAGAACCTGGCGCTGTTGCACCTGCGGGATCCGCAGTGTTCGTTGAGTGAGGTGAGTTATTTGCTCGGGTTCGCCGATACCAGCAGCTTCAGCCGCGCGTTCAAGCGCTGGACGGGGATGACGCCGGGGCAGTTTCGAGATGGCTTGCGCTGATCGTCAGCCTTTAGCCAGACTGCGTTCCATACCAGATGACCATTGTTCGATCATCGCAGCACCCATCGCGGCGAACGCCGGATGACTGGCGCCGTACTCCGCCATTTCGCCCATTGCCACCTGCATACCGTTAGCGACTTGCTGCAGTAATTCATTGCAACGCGCCTCCGTCAGATTGCAGGCCGTACGACCGAACCGCATCAGCATTTTGTGCTTGGGCCAAGCCTTCGAGCCACCCAAGAGCAACGCCATACTGTCGTTCTTTATGTAGACCGATGTGGTGATGATGTCGTATGCGGGCGCGAGTCTGATTGTCGATTCCTCGCCGCAGCTTTCGTAAAGCACGCCGAAGTTTTTGAGATGAGCGTCGCCGTTTTTCACGCCTGCGGACAAAGCCACAATCTTGAAAAATGCTTCCAGCGCCAGATTGAGCAATGCAGGCGAAACAAACGCTTTGATCTGCCGGGCCGCGCCTTCGTAAGAGCCGTCGTATTTGGCTTTCGACGGCCAACCGTTGAGTACGCAGAAGTCCTCAAAACCCAGGTAGCCCGTAGCGCTCAAGTCAAAGCGCTCGATAACCAGAAACCTGCCATGTTCGCTGAGCTCGAAGTTCGGCACGTCTAGCCCGCAGTGTTGCGCGGCACGCATGCAGAAGTATTCGTTGGTCGCCAAATGCGGATATTCATCAGCCCGAAAAGCTTTGACCAAATGGGTCGATCCCCGATGCGTCAGACGATCAATCGCAGCCGCACTGTCACGTACCAGCACTTTAGGCTGCACCCCAGACACTCCGGAATACTGGCCATAGGTTTGCAACAGATCCTCGAACAAGCCTTGCGCACCATCGTGCACCAGCAGATCGGCCAGCGACGTTTCAGGCGGGCGATCCGTCATCGATGGGCTGGCAATGGATAACCGACCGAGCTGATAGGGGCCGACAATGGCCAGCAATGCAAAGTCATCGAAGCCGCGAACCGCTTTGCTGAAACGCCGAACCAACTCATCACGAAGGGCGCCTTCGGGCAGATTCATCTCGAAAACCGGATGAATGCCATGCTCCCAAAGATAACTCTCCAGCCGGGACGGCATTGTCAGTGACACGGCATTTCCAGCACTGGTTTCTTCGCGGTAACTGAAGACGCTGTCGACTCGATCTTGCCCGCGCGCCAACGTTCCCACCGCTTGCCCGCCGACACAGACATTTAATCGATCTGACGACTCAGTCATGGAAGTTGACCTTTTGCAGCGTATCGAGTGTCGGTCGACGGGACTGACGCGGAACCGCAGTCAGCTCATAGCCAAACCCGTTGAGGATCGCTTCGACTTTGCGCAGGCCGATTTCCGAAATAGTGTTGTTTTCGATCCCCGAAATCGTCGCGCGGCTCATTCCGTATTGCTGAGCCAGTGCCTGCTGGGTCATTTTGTTCGCCTTGCGCAGGGCTTTGATCAACTCGCCAAGCTGTTCCATAGGGCTTCCTGCATCAAATATGGTGCAAATTTAGATATATGTTTAATTTGCATCGCATTTGATGCACTCACTGAACAAGATTAGCCTAGTTCCCAGTGATCACGAAGCAATCACTTGCTCACCACAAACCCCAGCTCAAAAACAGTGCCGTCAGCATCACTACTCACCCGCACCTGTCCCCCATGCAACTGCATGATCGACTGCACGATCGCCAGCCCCAAGCCACCCGAATCCCCCGGCTCTGCCCGTGAAGGATCGACGCGGTAGAAGCGGTCGAACAGTCTGCTCAGATGTTCATGCGCAATCGCCGGGCCATGGTTGTGCACTTGCAACCAGCACTCACCCGACTCGTCGCGGCGACGCAGACTGATCACCGATCCTTGATCGGCATGACGCACGGCATTGGCCAACAGATTGCCGAGCGCCCGTTGCAACAGTTGCTGATCGGCAAGCAGTTCACCGTGCAGTTGATTGTCCAGCCGCACGTCACGGTCATCCGCCAAGGCTTCAAAGTAATCACACAGCTCACCGCCAACGCTGTGCAAATCCAGGATTTGCAAATTCAGCGCCCGCTCGGCCTGCTCGGCACGGGCGAGGAACATCAGGTTTTCCGCCATGCGCTTGAGCCGTTCGAACTCTTCCATGTTCGAGGCCAGGACTTCCTGATATTCCTCGGTGCTGCGCGGATGATTCAGCGCCTGGCCGTTACTGGCGAGCAAGGTGTGCAACGGCGTGCGGATTTCGTGGGCGAGGTCGGCGGAGAACTGCGACAGGCGCTGCACGCTATCGTCCAGCCGCGCGAGCATGCCGTTGAGCGCCTGCACCGGTTCAAGCAATTCTGCCGGCGTGCCATTGGCAGGCAGGCGTTGATCAAGGCTACGCAGATCGATGCCGCGCACCGCTTCGCTCAACTGCCGCAACGGTTGCAGGCCCCGGCGCAGCAAGAGCAAGCCCAAGGCAAAAGCGAGCAACGCACCGAGGCCAACCGACAGGTACAAGCGCATGCGATAACTGCCTAGCATCGATTCACGCTCGCTCAGCACTTTGCCGGCAATGACCGTCAGCGGCTCGCCGTTCGGCCCTTGCGCTTCGCCGGATAACAGCGCCAGTTCAGCACCGTCCGGCGCTTGCCAGGTCAGCACATCGGGACGCTGCGGCGTTTGCTCGCGGGGGATGGCGTTCAGTGCGGGCAACTCGCGCTGCCGTGGATTGATCGCGATCACACTCGATCCGTCTGCACGCCGCACCAGCAACAGGCTGTCGAGATTGCCGAGCATGTTCTGATACAGCCGTGGCCGTGCCTGCAAAGCGTCCAGGCTGTCGCTGTCGGCGAGCAACGCGCGCACTTGCTCCAGTCGTCCAAGCAACGCGAGGTCGTCGCGGTAGGCGATTTCCGAGGCCAGCGAGCGGTAGAGAAACACGCCAATCGTGCTCAGTACCAAGGCGCAAACAATGGCGAACGCCAGCGCCAGTCGCCAGGCGATCGACTTAGAGCGCATCGTCCGGCGCTTCCAGTTGATAACCGACACCGCGCACGGTGTGGATAAGTTTCGGCATGTACGGATCATCGACTTTCGAACGCAAACGCCGCACGGCGACTTCGACCATGTTGGTGTCGCTGTCAAAATTCAGGTTCCACACCTGCGAGGCGATCAGCGTGCGCGACAGCACTTCGCCCTGACGGCTGGCGAGCAATTGCAACAAGGCGAACTCCTTGTTGGTCAGGGCAATGCGCTGGCCGCCGCGACTGACACGGCGGCGCAACACATCGATTTCCAGATCGGCGATGCTGTACGACTCGGCTTCGCGCATCGGCCCGCGCCGTAGCAATGTGCGTACCCGCGCGAGCAGTTCGGCGAAAGCGAAGGGTTTGAGCAAGTAATCGTCGGCGCCCAGCTCGAGGCCGCGCACGCGGTCTTCAATGGCGTCCTTGGCGGTCAGGAACAATACCGGCGTGGCGCCGCGCTGGCGGATCAGCTGCAGCAATTGCCAGCCGTTGAGCCCGGGGAGCATCACGTCGAGGATGATCAGGTCATATTCCTGTTGCTCGATAAAGTAACGGCCATCGAGGCCATTGAGCGCCACGTCCACGGCAAAACCCGACTCGCCCAAGCCTTTGGCGAGGAAATTCGCGGTTTTGGCTTCATCTTCTACGACCAGCAAACGCATGGCACACCTCGATTGATCAGGCGTACAGGCTAGGCGCCTTCGCCGGCGTTGCCCATTACAAACTTGTAATCAGACTGACGAGGTTCTGACGAAGAGCGGCGATTAAGGTGGCGACCTTAGCTTTTGGAGCCTGTCCATGACCGTCAAATACCTTGTAGCCAGCCTGGCCCTCGGCCTCAGTG
The DNA here is from genome assembly GCF_000282235.1 of Pseudomonas sp. GM24. Lineage (NCBI taxonomy): Bacteria > Pseudomonadati > Pseudomonadota > Gammaproteobacteria > Pseudomonadales > Pseudomonadaceae > Pseudomonas > Pseudomonas sp. GM24. The sequence goes on from NZ_AKJR01000145.1 coordinate 6,164, forward strand.
CCAGCGTGTTCGCAAGCCCGGAACTGCCGCGTCACGCCGATCTCGACCTGAAAACCGCACGGCTGCTCGCCGACACGGCAATGGCCAACTGCACCGGCACGGTGTCGGTGCTGGATCGGGGCGGCAATCTGTTGGTGACCCTGCGCGGCGACGGTGTCGGCCCGCACAACACGGCTGCCAGCCAACGCAAGGCCTACACCGCGCTGTCGACCAAAACCGCCACGCGGCTATTTGCCGAACGCGCTCGCAGCAATCCGCAAACCGCCAACCTCAACACTCTCGACGAACTGCTGCTGCTCGGCGGCGGCATTCCGTTGTTCGCCGCTGATGAGCTGGTCGGCGCGATGGGCGTGGCCGGTTCCGGCGGCGGCGAGCAAGACGAAAACTGTGCAATCAAGGCGGCCGAGAAAACCGGCCTGGCCACCACCCGTTCCCAATAAGGAGATGCATCGATGAATACTTTGCGCATGACTTTCGCCGCGCTCGGCCTGAGTGCTTTTTCAAGCCTGGCGCTGGCCGCTGGCAACCCGTTGAGCGTGCACGTGCTCAATCTGGAAAACGGCCTGCCGTCGCCGGGCATCAACGTGACCCTGGAGAAACATGTCGGTCAGGACTGGCAGCCGCTGGCTCAGGGCACCACCAATGAACAAGGGCGGATTGCCGAACTGTTCCCGGCCAAACAACCTTTTGAAGCGGGTGAATACCGCGTGGTGTTCAAGACCGGCGAGTACTTCAAGAAGATCAAGCACGACACGTTCTTCCCGGAAATCCCGGTGATTTTTGAAGTGAAGCAAACCGATCAGCATTACCACATCCCGCTGCTGCTCAGCCCGTACGGTTTCTCGACCTATCGCGGTTCGTAAAATCAACACAGATCCCCTGTAGGAGTGAGCCTGCTCGCGATAGCGGTATGTCAGTCACCCATTGGCTAACTGATAGATGGCTATCGCGAGCAGGCTCACTCCTACAGGTCTGTGCTTTGCTCCAGATATCACGAACACCAAAAAAACCTGTGGGAGCCTGGCTTGCCAGCGATGGCGTCCGTACAGCAGACATCGATGTCGGCTGATGCACCGCTATCGCTGGCAAGCCAGCTCTCACAGGGGCTGGGGTGCATTGTCAGATCGTGGCCAGGGCGCGCAATCGCGCGGGGTCGAGGATTTCGATCTCGCCATACCCAAGCCCGATAATCCCCTGCCCCTGCATATCCTTGAGGATCTGGTTGGTGGTCTGCCGCGACAGCGACAGCATCGATGCCAACTGCTCCTGCGGCAGTTGCAGTACACGACGCGGCGCGTCGAGTTCGCCGTAGCCCTCGGCGATCATCAGCAAGCGATGGGCCAGACGCGCCGGCGCTGGCAGCAGGCTCAGTTGTTCGAGGTTGATGAAGGCCAGGCGCAGTTTGTGGCTCATCAGCAGCGCCAGATGCCGCCAATACACCGGATGTTCGTCGAGCAGTTTCAGCAACGTCGCCTGCGGAATATTCAGCAACGTGCACGGCCCGACTGCGTAGGCGTCATGGGTGCGCGGCTGACCATCGAACAGGCAGATCTCGCCGAACCAGTGCGGCGCTTCCACCAGACTCAACAACGCCTCCTTGCCCTGCTCGCTTACCGCGCCGATGCGCACGGCGCCATCGAGCACCGCGTACAAGCCGCACGGCGCATCACCACGCTGAAACAAGCGCTGCCCTGCCGTCAGCCGCCGCTCCCGGGCCGCCGCCAGCAGGCTATCCTGAAAGGATGCCGGCAGATGACTGAACCACTGGCCGCTCATCAGCCGTGAACGTATTTGCATAAACACTCCTGGATTGTCGCCTGCCTGACAGAGCGAACCCTGATCCCGAGGGATGATGCGATCAACCCTACCGGAGGAACAACAATGAAAAGCCTCGTCGACCACCTCAGTCAATACGCCGCCTACCACCGTGATCCGCGCAATATCGCCAGCCACTTTATCGGCATTCCGCTGATTGTGGTGGCGGTGGCGGTTTTGTTGTCGCGTCCGCAATGGTCGCTGGGTGGCTTGTGGATATCTCCAGCCGTTGTCGTGGCGCTGGCCTCGGCGTGGTTTTACCTGCGCCTGGAAGTGAAGCTCGGGGTGTTGATGACCGTGCTGATGGGTTTATCCGTCTGGGCCGGGCATGTACTGGCGCAGCAGAGCACCATGGTCTGGCTGAGCAGTGGCCTGGCGATGTTTGTGGTGGGCTGGGTGATACAGTTTGTCGGGCATCACTATGAAGGGCGCAAACCGGCGTTTGTCGATGACGTCAGCGGGCTGATTGTCGGGCCGTTGTTTGTGGTGGCCGAGTTGGCGTTCATGCTCGGGATGCGGCATGAATTGAAAGAGCAGATCGAAGCGCGGGCGGGGGTGGTGCAGGTCAATCCGAACAAAAAAGCGGCGGCTTAGGCCGCTTGAAAGATCGCAGCCTACGGCAGCTCCTACAGTGGGTTTGGTCGATCACAAAATGTGTGACCAACCGAAACCCCTGTAGGAGCTGCCGCAGGCTGCGATCTTTTGGTCTTAGAGGCTTGCGACTTTCTGCCAGACCTTCGGCTTGAAGAACAGGGTCTCACCCTTGGCCAAGCCGATCAGGCTGTCGTGGTCTTTCACCACTTCGGCCTCGATCAAATCCGTCTGGCCCTCAACCTTCAGCGTCACCCGCGTGGTCGCGCCCAACGGGCGGATGTCACGGACTTCAGCCGCATGGTGATCCTCCAGCTCATGCCTGGACAACGAAACTTCATGCGGGCGGAACAGTACGTGATTGTCGTCGCTCAACAGCAAGCGGTTCGAATCGCCGAGGAAGTGATAAACGAAATCGCTGGCCGGGTTTTCGTAAACGTCGCCCGGTGAGCCGATCTGCTCGATCACGCCCTTGTTCATCACCACGATACGGTCGGCGACTTCCATCGCTTCTTCCTGGTCGTGGGTCACGAACACCGAGGTCAGGTTGATGTCTTCGTGCAACCGCGCCAGCCAGCGGCGCAGCTCTTTACGCACCTTGGCATCGAGGGCGCCGAACGGCTCATCGAGCAGAAGCACTTTTGGCTCGACCGCCAAGGCACGGGCCAAAGCGATACGTTGACGCTGACCACCGGACAACTGCTCCGGATAACGATCCGACAGCCAATCCAGCTGCACCATGTTCAGCAGTTCATGCACCTTGACCGCGATCTGGCTTTCGTTCGGACGCTGGTTTTTCGGCTTCATGCGCAGACCGAACGCGACGTTATCGAACACGGTCATGTGGCGGAACAACGCGTAATGCTGGAACACGAAACCGACGTTGCGATCACGCACGTCGTGGCCGGAGACGTCTTCTCCGTGGAACACAATATTGCCGTTATCCGGGGTTTCCAGGCCGGCAATAATGCGCAGCAAGGTGGTCTTGCCGCAGCCCGACGGGCCGAGCAACGCCACCAGCTCACCGCTGTGGATATCCAGACTGATGTTGTCCAGCGCCTTGAAGGCATTGAAATTCTTGCTGACGTTACGCACTTCGATCGACATGAATTATTCCTCCGCGGCGCTGGCGCGCAGGCGGTTGATACGGTTTTCGCTCCACTGCTTGAGCAGCAGGATGAAGAGCGCCAGGATCAGCAACAGGCTCGCCACGGCGAACGCGGCCACGTGGTTGTATTCGTTGTAGAGGATCTCGACGTGCAGCGGCAAGGTGTTGGTCACCCCGCGAATGTGCCCGGAGACCACCGACACCGCACCGAACTCACCCATGGCCCGCGCCGTACACAGCACCACGCCATAGATCAGGCCCCATTTGATATTGGGGACGGTGACGTGCCAGAACATCTGCCAGCCATTGGCGCCGAGCAGGCGCGCGGCTTCCTCTTCCTGCGTGCCTTGTTCCTGCATCAGCGGAATCAGTTCACGAGCGACGAACGGCACGGTGACGAAAATCGTCGCCAGCACGATGCCCGGCAGGGCGAAGACGATCTGGATGTCGTGATCCTGCAGCCACGGCCCGAACAAGCCTTGTGCGCCGAACATCAGCACGTAGACCAGACCGGCGATTACCGGCGACACCGAGAACGGCAGGTCGATCAGCGTCACCAGCATGCTCTTGCCACGGAACGAGTATTTGCTCACGCACCACGCCGCGCTGACGCCGAACACCAGGTTCAGCGGTACCGAAATCAGCACGGCGAATACGGTGAGTTTCAGCGCCGAAAGCGCATCCGGCTCAAAGATCGCGGTGAAGAAAGCGCCGAGGCCATTCTTCAAACCCTGCGATACGACGATGAACAACGGCAGCAGCAGAAACAGGAAAAAGATCAGCCAGCCCAGGCCGATCAGGATTCTGCGCGAGGTGGCGCTGCCACGGCGTGCAGCGTTGGCCGAAGAGGCGGCCGCAATAGACGATTGGGACATGTTCGCGCCTCCTTATGGGGTTTCGATGCGCCGCTGCAGCAAGTTGATCAGCAGCAACAGGACGAAGGAAACCACCAGCATCAACACGCCGATGGCGGTGGCGCCGGTGTAATCGTATTGGTCGAGTTTGACCATGATCAGCAGCGGCAGGATCTCGGTTTTCATCGGCATGTTGCCGGCGATGAAAATCACCGAGCCGTACTCGCCGACGCCACGCGCGAACGCCAGGGCAAAACCGGTCAGCCAGGCGGGCAGGAGTGCCGGAACCAGAATGTGGCGAAACACCTGCCATGGCTTCGCACCGAGGCACGCGGCGGCTTCTTCGACTTCACGGGGAATATCGGCCAGCACCGGCTGCACCGTGCGCACCACGAACGGCAGGGTTACGAAGGTCAGCGCCAGGGTGATACCCAGCGGGGTGTAGGCGATTTTGAAACCGAGGTCAGCGGCGAATTGGCCGACCAGACCGGCCGGCGCATACAGCGCGGTCAGCGCGATACCGGCCACCGCTGTCGGCAGGGCGAACGGCAGATCGATCATCGCGTCGATCACCTTGCGCCCCGGGAAGGTGTAGCGCACCAGCACCCAGGCCAGCAGCGTGCCGATGATGCCGTTGATGATCGCCGCACACAGCGCGGTGCCGAAGCTCAGCTTCAACGCGGCCAGCACCCGTGGTGCGGAAATGATCGTCCAGAACTGATCCCAGGTAAGTTGCGCGGCGTGGACGAACATCGCCGCCAGCGGGATAAGCACAATCAGGCTGAGGTACACCAAGGTGTAGCCCAGCGTCAGCCCGAAGCCGGGTATGACGGGGGAGATACGACGCGACATAAAAGTCCTTGGTTAAAAAACGCGCGAAGCCCCGAAGGTAAATCCGGGGCTTGTTTATGGCTATGAAAACTTACTGCGCCTGATAAATCTGGTCGAACACGCCACCGTCGTTGAAGAATTTCGGCTGTGCGGTTTTCCAGCCGCCGAAGTCCTTGTCGATGGTCACCAGGTCCAGTTTCGGGAACTGCTGGGCGTACTTGGCAGCTACGTCCTTGTCACGTGGACGGTAGAAGTTCTTCGCGGCAATTTCCTGACCGGCCGGGCTGTACAGGTGCTTCAGATAGGCTTCGGCGATCTGCTCGTTGCCTTTCTTCTCGGCGTTCTTGTCGACCACGGCCACTGGCGGCTCGGCGAGGATCGACAGCGAAGGCACGACGATGTCGAACTTGTCGGCGCCGCCATCTTCTTTCAGCGCCAGGAATGCTTCGTTTTCCCAGGCCAGCAACACGTCACCCTGACCGTTGTTGACGAAGGTGATGGTCGAACCGCGTGCACCGGTGTCGAGGACCGGCACGTGCTTGAACAGGGTCTGCACATATTCTTTGGCTTTGGCTTCGTCACCACCGTTGGCTTTCAGGCCGTAGGCCCATGCGGCGAGGAAGTTCCAGCGTGCGCCGCCAGAGGTTTTTGGATTAGGGGTGATTACCGAGACGTCGTTCTTGACCAGATCGCCCCAGTCCTTGATGCCTTTCGGGTTGCCCTTGCGCACCAGGAAGACGATGGTCGAGGTGTACGGCGTGCTCGCTTCCGGCAGACGCTTCTGCCAGTCGGCAGGCAGGGTCTTGCCGAGTTTGGCGATTTCATCAATGTCGCCGGCCAGGGCCAGGGTCACGACGTCAGCGCGCAGACCGTCGATCACCGCACGGCCCTGTTTGCCCGAACCGCCGTGGGATTGCTGGATTTTCACCGTGTCGCCAGCGTGGTCTTTCTGCCAGAACTTGATGAATTCAGCGTTGTAGTCCTGATACAGCTCGCGCGTCGGGTCATACGACACATTGAGCAGTTCGTAATCCTTGGCAACCGCGGAACCGGCAAACACAGCACTGGCCAGGGCGGCCAAAGCGTAACGGCGAATCGACGACATGGTGAAAGCTCCTGGAATTCTGGGTGGTGGCTTTTTCTTATGAATATCTGGAATCGGGTGTGCCGGCTAAAGATCGCAGCCTTCGGCAGCTCCTACACACAGCCCCCTGTAGGAGCTGCCGCAGGCTGCGATCTTTTGATCTTCAACTCAGCCCGGTTGTTTACCCGGTTGCTGCAAACGGAATTTCTCTTTGCGTTCGATCTGTACGACTTGCGCGTTGTGCACAGTGATCTCCACCGCGCCGAAACGCAGATCGCGCAGGGCGCTCTGGATTTCACGCAAAATGGTGCTTTCGTCCTGACCGTCAACGCTGCGAAGGGATGCGCTCATGGTGCTGCTCCTTTGAATGGGATTTGCCTGGCAGTGGGCGGCACTGCGTTCGGCGTGGAAGCAATATAAGAGAGGCGCGGATATTCTTAAAAAGACTATTTAAGAATGTTTATATAACCAGAAAACATTATGTGGCACGGCAAGGGTTTGCGCGTTGGGGGAGCAAAAGATCGCAGCCTTCGGCAGCTCCTACAGGGATCGGTGCAGGAGCTGCCGAAGGCTCGGGCCG
>NZ_AKJR01000146.1:0-4789 GCF_000282235.1 Pseudomonas sp. GM24
CTTCACCGCACGCTTTTCCCCACCGCAAATAGTCCAGGCCCTCGCGCTGCTCGCCGCGCTGGTCGGCGTGGCGACATGGTCGTCGCTGCTACTGACCTCCGCCGAATCACACACCCCGGCAGCGGCCCCGCAGTTGCTGGCGGCACGCAGTGATAGCCCGGCGTTGCAGTGGTTTTCCAATCAAACGGCGCCGATGGATATCAAGGTGAGCGGGGTGATGGCGGGGAGTCGGGGGGCGGTGGCGATACTGAGCCTGAACGATGGGCCGCCGAGGAGTTTTTTGCAGGGGGAGAAGGTGGGGCCTGGGGTGAAGCTGGTGGCGGTGGAGGGGGAAGGGGTGGTGATTGAGCAGGGGGGGGAGAGGGTAAGGTTGGGGGTGGAGAGGTTGGTGGAGGGGGTGGAGATGCCTAGGTTGGTGAGGCCGTGATTTCCGGGGTTCTGTGTCGTCTTTATCGTTTAGATAGAGGGGGCCAATTCAGCCGCCTTCCAGGAAGAGATAAATCGACAAGCAGAGTATTCGTGATGGCTTTCAGCCAGGTCCGGATTGCCGGCAGTGTTTGGCCATGAGCAGCCAAAATGGCGCAAAGGTCAAATACTGATCGAGGATCAAAGAAAATCGAGCTCCCCTCACTTTCCTGGTAGGCCTAAAGCTGTAAGGAAAGTGAGGGAGTCAAGACCGGAGAACTCACGAGGATTCAACGAGGCAAGGCTTTCGTGCATAGAACAACCTAGCCATGATGCTGGTGTGTGCGACCGCAAACGGTCTTCTTTGTGCGTGATGCATCGCGGTCAATATACTTCCTGACTGACCTTAGCGTCTAGCTCTTTGGAGAAATTAAAATCCCCCCATTTGGTAAACCAATACTCGCTATACTTTTTAAGTCTTAACAGATTGTTCGCTGGCAGGCCATACATCTGCAAAATTCTAATTTTAGTTTCTTTGCTAACGAAAGGGCATACTGTAAGATCTAATGCCAAGTGTACGAGTTCTGAGTCTCCGATTAATGAGTCCTGCTTTAATCTGAATTTCTCTAGTACATGTTTCTCTAATGCGCGTTTTATCAATGAGTATCGAGATTTTTTTTCTATATAGAAAATAAGTGTAACAATAGAGAAGTAATTTAAGCTGGACTTTGTCTGGTATTCGCCGTCTAAAAGCTCGAAGCCAAAGCTATAGGCGAGCACTTTTTCATCTATGCGATAATTCCTGCCTAATTGACGCATCAAAACCAAAAGGTACATAACTTCGATCTTCGCGCTTTTACCGTCGGAATTATGATCCATAACACTTCGACACCTCTCGTAAATTACCTGAGAGATCAATGCTCCATAGCTGAGTCCTATTGGCTCATGCTTGTAAAAAGAAAGAACACGTTGGCATATGCGACAAAGCTTAATGGTGGTATTTACTTTCGGCGATACCGCGTAGATAAAAAATACAAACCCAAGGAGGGCTTCCATTGATTTTGAAAAGTTTTTATCGGTACTGCTAATGTTTTCTGTTTTTTTGTGACTGTCAATCAAGTGGCCTACTTTGCGTTCAACTATGGAGAGTGAATAATTCAAGATTTCTCCGTAGTTAACTCCAGAAATTGCCAGTATGGATTTAAAATCAGTAATTAGAGAAGATCTACCAATGTAAATGTCTCCTCTTGGTAACGTCTCTCCGTCTTTAAGTGATGACGCAATTGTGTAAGCCAGAGTGCGATCAAAAAGATCAGATATGCGTTTTTTTGCGATAGATATCGGCGTGATTATAGGGCGATCTAACGTTTCTTCCTTTCCTTTATTTAATGAAAGTTTGTATAGCTTAAGGCTCTCCTGGAGCGTCATCTTTATTTGGTGGCATACTTCTTCGCTGTTGTAGAATACGAAATAGTCATCTACATAGCGATAAATTTTGAAGTCAGAATTATGTATATATCCCTTTTTAAGCAGCTTCTCGGCAATGTCAATATCAACTGCCTGTAGAATTATTTCAGCAAAGATTCTTGAAACTTCAGGGCCGATCAGTATTCCATTTGTTTCGTTATGGTTCAGCTTTTGCATTAGTGAATCAAACTTTCCTGCAAAAGATCCTAATATGCTCCTTAGATTTTGCTTTGCAAATTCTTTGCCATATATGGCCCATGCGAGCGAGTGAGTGTATATGTTATCAAAGCATCCTGATACGTCGAATTTAGTTAGGTGCCTAAAATCACGTTCACTGCGGAGATGCTCCCTAGATTCATAAAACTTAAAGACATTGCTGAATCGCTCGTACACAAAGAAAGATTTTAAATTCTCATAATTTTCACCATCTACTTCTACCAACGTGTCAGATTTATCCTGTCGTTCGATTTGCGAGCGAAAATCAATATAAGTACACCCAGCTATCCGTCTTGGTGATCGCAGGCTGAACTCACTCCGACCGGTATAGTAAATCATCAGGTCTTTAAATTGATCATAAAAATCTACCACCAATAACTGCGCTTTTGGATGCATCAGTGAAAGCTGTCGCAACTGATCTTGTTTATGAGTGGTGGAGAAAGTGAACGGGACAGTATGGATGAAATCCGATTTGTCTAAGTCAATGGTGGAGATGTTTTTGCCGTCTTGGGAAGTATGCCGTACAGTCTTGTTAGATGGGATTCCTAAAGCCATCTTCACAAGATTGTCTAATACGACATCTCTATGGATCCATGTGATTTTATTGGCATTCAACTTGATGGAGTGCTCACATAGAAATCTGTAAAAATACCTATTTGAGAAAACTATAGGGACTTCGTATGGAAGCACGTCAGACAGCACGACTCGCTCTACTGGAAAGTTTATGGATAACGCTTTCTTTCTAGACATGCTTCCAACCTCGCGAAAGTTCTGCAAGCTGGTTGGAATCAAAGTTTCTGAATAATTTCTCTTTGAATCCTTTTTCAAATGACAGCTTTGTAAGCTTTCTCGTTAATGACGGGCTAGCTATGCTTTTGAGTTTGTTTTGATAGTAATTATCTAGCCCTGAGAGTTGGCTGGTATCGGTTATATACTTGTTGCTAAAGTATACGCCAATGAATGCGTTGCTCTTTCTATTGAAGAGACGCATATTCCCGGTTAAAAAAAGACACCTGAGTATCAATTCCTCTTCTGATTTTTTTGGAATGAATTTGGATTTTGCCGCGTAATCTGAAAAGGCCTTGTCAATGCGCGACCTGTATTTATCTAGTTTTCTTTGACTTAGTCGCACGCCTGAAGTGCTGCTGGATACGTCAAATGCATATCCCAGATAATCAAATTTCCCTTTGAACTCGTCAAGTAAGTCGATAGATCTCGTTTTATTATTAAATCTTAGGCCTTTCTCATGCAATATCTCGCCGAGAGTGATTAAATATCTCGCCGCAAGCTCTTTTCGCTGAGGAGCATACATGAGGACCATGTCATCGACGTATCTGGCGTAATAAAAAATATCGTCCTGTCGTCTAATTTCAGCGTCAATGCTCGACAGATATATCTCAGATAAATAAGCACTGATCCCTATTCCGCGCGGCAACCCTCTTTCGTCGCCAGAGACGACGACATAATCTTTCATAAGTCTTGTTAAGATTCGCTTAATTAGTACCGAAAGTTCTGGGGCTTGGTGAATTCCATCTAGTAACTCCTTATGCCTGACGGATTCATAAAACGACTCTACGTCTGATCTTATTATGTATTTTGGTACACCATCTAAAGCTAGCGATTTTATTTGACTAACTAATATGTCGCGTGGCGGCATGCGAAGTTCGTACAAGATCTTCAGCGCTCTCTGAAGAAACCTGACCGCGAGAATTTGATCTAAGCTATTTCCGACCCCGTAGACTCTTTTCCCTCCAATCGTAACCGGCAGGAGAGCTACATTTATTCTGAATTCTTTGCCACTGATAACCCTAGAGACTCTTTCAAGTTCAGACTCAATCAAACGGTCGTGATGAGCTTTGCGTTTATCTATAACCGTATTCAGACGCGACATACGCTTGTCATAGAAGGCAGGGGTGATTTTGCCCGTGCGTAATCGATAGCGAGAGAAAGAGCGGAGCTTATTTAGTTTGTAAAGTTTGATTCTTATACTATGGGCGGCAGGAACGTAGCGCTCTTCAAGGTCCCCTCCCATTTCCCGGTCTCGGTCGAGCAAGTCATTAAGGTTCTTTATTGAGAATGACTGATCCATAGCTAAGAAAAACCTCCCTTATTCCATTTTTGTAGGGTGTTTATTTCGATAGGTTTAGCAAACGACTATGTTCCTCTTCTCGAAGCCACATTAAGGCTCGAAGATTGATTTGGCTAGACTGCCAATTTGAAATGTATCCTTCGCGATGCAAAACGTTTAGCAAATTGCAGCAAGTTGTTGATAAACATCAATGTTTAAAAAGACATCTCCAAACACTCTCTCAGGCTACATATCCTTGCGCCTTTGCCTACAGCTACGCCAGAATCCGCCGGCTTGTGCGCTTTTGGGTCGGATTCTATTGTGATCCGGTCGCTGACGAATCAGCGATCGGGTTTGGTAGCCCGGCTAGACTTGGCGCATAGCGTCACCCGATACAGGCCTTTTTTGGGGCTGTGTATTTATGGTGGTCATGCGCAGGGCGTCTTCGGGCGCGCCGGTTCTCCAAGTCACCGGTCTACCAACCTTCGTATGGCCACCACCCCTTCGTTTGGTAGCGAAAGATGATGGCTCCTTTTCTATGATTTGGAGATTCACTCATGATCAAACCAACACCCAACCCGCCAGAAATCGCCTCGGTTTCTCCCTACGAATCCATCGATTCCAAAAAACTCC
>NZ_AKJR01000147.1:0-964 GCF_000282235.1 Pseudomonas sp. GM24
CCCAAAGGGAGAGGGGACTGACCGAGGTGTTTGGGCGAGTTACACCGACGTGAAATACCGAGTCGAATTCAGACTCTGAAAGGCTCGGAAATCGGCTCCCTCTCCCTTGAATGATGCCGGATGACGGCCTGACACAATTAAGCATTGTCCAATGGCCGCAAACATGAAGTGGGCAATCAAGTTCCAAAAATCATCTTCCGATTAATTTTTAATAGCCAATCGATATAGGAGACCTGTCAGATCTGACAGTGCCCATTTTATCGCTTTAGCCGAACAATGGATGTCGTCACACCAACCTAACCTTGAAGGAGCAAGACATGTCCATTAAAGATCTGGAACTCGACAAACTTAAGAAATCAGGTGAAGGCACTGTAGTTGCCAAACTAAACAAAGACTATATCACCGACAAGTTCGAAGGAAAACCCGACCATTTTATTACCGATAACAAGATAGTCTCGCTAAAAGCAACTTACCAAAAATCCTCTACCACCTCATTCACTATCAACCTCACTTTTGACGCAAATATTAAGCTTGGGAGGAATGAATTCAGCACGGAGCACTTTCCCTCTCCGTTCAGATTTTCATATACGTCAGGCTCACATACAAAAGGCTATACAAGCGCTAAAAATGCAGGGTTCATTGTTGTAGAAGAGTTCAACATTGCCAAAGGCATTTTCAAGGCAGCCTTCAACTTCAGTTTTGTAGATTTCGACACAAATGAGCTGCATCAAGTTCATGATGGTCAGATTGATGTCAAAGGCCTTGAAACTATCGAGGTGTAAAGGTAGATCGCAAAGTCTGACCCAAGTGCAGACACAAGCAGGTATCAGCCAATGTTGATACCGCTTCCCCAAAGCCACCGTGTTTCAGATCTCCCCCGAACAGTACAGCGAAAGCCTGCTGGTCCGCGCCTGCGAATCACTGGCACAAGCCAGCCTGATGACCAGCGACATCGCCGCCTACA
>NZ_AKJR01000148.1:0-4157 GCF_000282235.1 Pseudomonas sp. GM24
CTACAGGGGTCAATTCAAGGACGCATTCCCCCGTAGGAGCTGCCGAAGGCTGCGATCTTTTGATCTTGAGCCAACCCGACAACGGAGGTCACCCATGGCCCGCCAATCCTTGCTCAGTCTCCCCCTGCCCGCGCCGCCGCTGAAAAGCCGCCGTAGCTGGCCAAGCGTGAACCAGCGCCTGTTGCCATGGCTGCTGCCGCTTGGCTTGTTCGCCCTATGGTGGCTGGCCGCGCGCAACGAATGGATGAGCGAGCAGATACTGCCCGCGCCTTCGCTGGTGTGGAACAGCGCTGTCGAGTTGTCGCAAGGCGAGTTATGGAGCCACTTGTGGATCAGTTTGCAGCGTTTGTTCTGGGGTCTGCTCGCGGGGGTTTCTGCGGGTGCATTGCTCGGTGCAGCGCTGGGATTCAGTCGTCGTCTTGAACGTTTGATCTTCCCCACCTTCGCTGGACTTTCGCAAATACCGACGCTTGCGTGGATCCCGCTGTTCATGGTGTTTTTCGGCATCGGCGAAGTGCTGAAACTGGTGGTGCTGATCAAAGCGATCGTGGTGCCGGTGACCTTGCACACACTGGTCGGCGTAAGAGATGCACAACCAAAACTGCGCGAAGCCGCCGCCGTTTTGCGCCTGCCGCCACGCCTGCTGATTCGTCGCCTGGTGTTGCCCGCCGCCCTCCCCGCGTTCATGGCTGGCGTGCGTCTGGCGCTCGCCGCCGGATGGACCTCATTGCTGGCCGTCGAGTTGTTGGCCTCCAGCGAAGGCATCGGCTACCTGATGGTCTGGGCGCGGCAATTGTTCATGCTGGACATCGTGTTCGTCTGCATCGTCGTCATCGGTTTGATCGGCGTGGCGATGGATCGCGGTATCGGTCTGCTGGACAAAACACTGGTGCACTGGCCGCACCCGGCCACTGCCGAAATTCGTCGCGGCCCGCGTTATGAAGGCTGGCAGCGGCTGCAACCATGGCTGCTACCGCTGGGCTTGTTGGCACTGTGGCAATTGGCGAGTGACCAGCAGTGGGTCGACGCCAATATTCTGGTCAGTCCGTTGGCCGTTTTGAGCACGGCATGGGCTGGCGTGCTCGATGGCACGTTGATCAGCGGCATGGCGCTCAGCCTCGGTCGCACCCTCGGCGGTTTGCTGTTGGGTGGTGGACTCGGTTTCGCCTTCGGCTTGCTGCTGGGCTTGTCGCGCACCAGCGAACGCCTGCTCGGCCCGACCCTCGCGGCCATCCGCCAGATCGCCATTTTCGCCTGGGTGCCACTGCTTACCGCGTGGTTCGGTCTCGGCGAACTGGCCAAGTGGGTATTCGTCGCCCTCGCCGCGTTCTTTCCGCTGTTTATCGCCACGCAACGCAGCGTCGCCAACCTCTCACCACAACTCAACGAAGCCGCACAAGTGTTGCGCCTGAGCCTCGGCCAACGCCTGCGCCGACTCGTGCTGCCGGGCGCCGCGCCGGGGATTTTTGCAGGTCTCAGACTGAGCCTGATCTACGCCTGGCTCGGCACCATCGGCGCTGAATATTTCATGCCGTCCAACGGCGGCATCGGCAGCCAGATGATCGGCGCACAACAACTGCTGCGTATGGACCTGATCATGGCCGGCATGCTTTTCGTCGGTCTTACCGGCGCCCTGCTCAACCTCATTGGCCAACGCCTGGAAATTCGCGCGACCCGCTGGAGACACGCATGAACGCACCGATTGTCAGCTTCAACCACGTAGGCAAATCCTTTGACGTCGACGGTTTCGAACTGGAGGCGATTCGCGAATTCAACCTCGACATTGCCGAGGGCGAATTCGTCGCCATTGTCGGCTCCAGCGGCTGTGGCAAATCGACGTTGCTGCGTTTGTTGGTGGGTCTTGATACGCAATTTCGCGGGCAGATCACCGTCGATGGCAAAGCCGTCAGCGGCATCGGCGGCGAGCGCGGCATTGTCTTCCAGGAACACCGTTTATTCCCGTGGCTGACCGTCGCCGACAACATCGGCCTCGGCCTGGTCAACGAGCCGCTGAGCGCTGCACAAAAGCAAAAACGCATCGACGATTTCATCGATCTGGTCGGCCTGCGCGACTTCACCCGCGCCTATCCGCACCAACTCTCCGGCGGCATGGCGCAGCGCGTGGCGATTGCTCGTGGCCTCGTCGCCAGCCCACGAATTCTGCTGCTCGACGAACCGTTCGGCGCGCTTGATGCGCTGACCCGCCAGCAAATGCAGGACGAGCTGTTGGCGATCCGCGCCCGCGCAAAAATCACCACGATTCTCGTTACCCACGACGTCGAGGAAGCGATCTTCCTCGCCGACCGCGTGGTGGTCATGGAGCCGCGTCCGGGGCGGATCAAACAAGTGGTCGACATCGCCCTGCCGCACCCGCGCCAGCGCAGCAGTTTCGACTTCCATCAGTTGCGTGAAGAACTACTGCACGAACTGACCAGTGATGACCATTACCAACCGAGCGTGCCGGTGCAGATCCGCGATCTGCCGCTGACGTTCATTGCCTGCTGAACAGGAGTTTTGCGATGCCGCAACGTCCCAACTTTCTGGTGATTCTGGCCGACGATCTAGGCTTCTCCGACATCGGTGCGTTCGGCGGCGAAATCGCCACGCCGCATCTCGACGCTTTGGCCAACAACGGCCTGCGCCTGACCGATTTTCATACTGCACCGACCTGCTCGCCGACCCGCTCGATGCTGCTGACCGGCACCGACCACCACATCGCAGGGATCGGCACCATGGCCGAAACGCTGACGCCGGAACTGATCGGTAAACCGGGTTATGAGGGCTATCTCAACGATCGCGTGGTGGCGCTGCCGGAGTTGCTGCGCGAGGCCGGTTATCAAACCTTGATGAGTGGCAAATGGCACTTGGGTTTGAAGGCTGAATTGGCGCCCCATGCGCGAGGTTTCGAGCGTTCGTTTTCGCTGCTGCCGGGCGCGGCCAACCATTACGGTTTCGAGCCAACCTACGATGAGCAAACACCCGGCCTGCTGAAATCCACTCCGGCGCTGTACATCGAGGACGATACGTTTCTCGACGAATTGCCGAAGGATTTCTATTCCTCCGATGCCTTCGGCGACAAGTTGCTGCAGTACCTCAAGGAACGTGACCAGACCCGGCCGTTCTTCGCCTATTTGCCATTCTCCGCACCGCACTGGCCGTTGCAGGCGCCTGCCGACATCGTCGAGAAATACCGCGGCCGCTATGACGCCGGCCCTGAAGTGCTGCGCCTGGAACGCCTGGAAAAACTCAAAGCCCTCGGTCTGATCGAGGCGGACGTCGAACCGCATCCACTGATTCAGTTGACCCAGCAGTGGGACGCATTGAGCGACGAGCAAAAGCAGATTTCCGCGCGGGCCATGGAGGTCTACGCGGCGATGGTCGAGCGCATGGACTGGAACATTGGTCGGGTCGTCGATTACCTGCGCCAGCAAGGGCAGCTCGATAACACGTTCATCCTGTTCATGTCTGACAACGGTGCCGAAGGTGCGCTGCTGGAAGCGTTTCCGAAGTTCGGTCCGGAATTGGTGACATACCTCAGCCAGCATTACGACAACAGCCTCGACAACATTGGTCGGGCCAATTCATATGTCTGGTACGGGCCGAACTGGGCGCAGGTGGCGACCGCGCCATCGCGGTTGTTCAAGGCGTTTACCACTGAAGGCGGGATTCGCGTGCCGGCGCTGTTGCACTATCCGCAATTGGCGATCAAAGGGCAGATCAGCCATGGTTTCGGCACGGTGATGGACATCACCCCGACGATTCTCGATCTGGCCGGCGTGCGCCATCCGGGCAAGCTGTGGCACGGCAAACCGGTGGCGCCGTTGCGTGGTAAATCGTGGTTGGGATTCTTGTCCGGCGAGACTGCGCAGGTGCATGACGAGCACACGGTCACGGGTTGGGAATTGTTCGGGCGCCGGGCGATTCGGCAGGGGTCGTGGAAAGCGGTGTGGATTCCCGGGCCTATCGGGCCGGCGACCTGGCAGCTTTATGATTTGAGTAATGATCCGGGGGAAATTCATGATCTGGCGTTGAGTCAGCCGGAGAAGCTCAGCACGTTGATCGGGCATTGGCAGCAGTATGTCGAGGAGACTGGGGTGATCTTGAGTGAGTCGCCGTTTCAGCCGGATTGAGGGCAAGGTCAAAAGCCCCTCACCCTA
>NZ_AKJR01000149.1:0-11799 GCF_000282235.1 Pseudomonas sp. GM24
TGATCTTTAGGGTTGTGCAGCCAGCCAGGTTTCGTCGCAACAGGCCTTGAGGGTTTCGCGCAGCCAGCGGTGCGCGGGGTCCTTGTCGAATCGAGGGTGCCAGGCTTGAGTCAGCATCAACGTCGGCAACGGGATTGGCAGGTCGAATGAGCGCAGTTTCAAACCGAGCCGGCGCACACTCAGCAGCGCTTCTTTGGGAACCGGCAGGATCAGGTCGGAATCAGGCAACGCAAACATCGCCGCATGGAAACTCGGCGCGATCACCGCGACGCGCCGCTCCAGACCCAGCGCATTCAGCGCGGTATCAATCGGGCCGCGAGCGATGCCCCGGCGCGACATGCTGATGTGGGAAAACCCGGCATAGCGCTCGGCAGTGATTTCACCGTCGAGCAATGGATGATCTTCTCGCACCAGTCCCACGAAGTGCGTCGAAAACAGATTCTGCACTTTGACTTCAGGAGTGACAGGGCGGGTATTACTGACGCTCAAATCGATGCGCCCTTCACGCAGGGCTTCATCGTCGCCATCGCCTTCCGGGACGAAGCGCAACTCACAGTGCGGCGCCAGTTGATCGAGGGTGTCGAACAGCTTGCCGCCGTAGACGCCGATGAAGAAGTCATTGGCGCGGATGCTGAAGCGCCGGCGCAGCGTGCCCAGTTCCACCGAGTCGGCCGAGCGGAACAGCAGCGCGGCCTGCTCGACCACATCGCGCACCTGCTCGCGCAACTCCAGCGCTTTGGGGGTTGGCACCAAGCCACGTCCAGCACGCACGAGGATCGGATCACCGATCGCTTCGCGGATCCGCGTCAGGGTTCGGCTCATTGCGGCCGGGCTGAGGTTCATCCGCCGCGCGGCGCCGACCACACTGCCCTCGTCGAGCAAGGCGTCGAGGGCGACCAGAAGGTTCATGTCCGGGAGTTGCACGCTGAGCACTCTTGGCTGATCTGGATTGATCCAGACACAATGCTAACAGAGGGATGAGCTCTCAGTTGTTGATCGGCTTAATTTCAAAATGCAATTCGTTGATGCGCTCTGCGAGAGGATCAGTGGTCTTGGCTATCCCTGGCAAACAGTCATTTAGCTCAAGACTTTCCTTACCTGGAAGCGTCACTTCTTGCATGATGTCAGCAACACGAGGTCCAAAATAGATGAAAGTTTCCGGAATAATCTCTGCAATTGAGATACGGCGCTGCTCCGGCCCCACAAACAAAACGTGGTACTGCTTCGGATCAACTCCTGCGCAATTGAAATTCGAACTGAAATCAGCCGCATGGGCGACTCTGTACAGGATCTGTAGACGCTTGGTCTCCGAGAAAAAATGGTCTACGTAAAACGCACTCATGCCCGTCATGAAACAAATCAGAGCGGCAGAAAAAATCACTGCTAATGGATTTTTATGTGTCTCGGACCAAAACTCGCTGTCTCGTACTTTGAGGACAAGATAGAACGCCGCGACAACCGCCCCTACAACCAGGGGCCAAAATAGAAAAATCATCAGTTGAATAACAGTACCGGCCACTAACGTCATAGGAAGGGCCGACGCATCAAAGGGAAAAATACTGTTGATATCACTGACCGCCTTCATCCTGGCAAAGTAGGTGGCTGCACCAAGGAGTATCGTCCAGAAGAAAGCGGAGACTGCGTAATTACCGAAGTGTCTCAGAATCTTTTGTTCGATCAGAATTACGACGCCAAATATGGCCGCGATCATCGAAGCGCACGTTAAAGCCAAAACCCAACCCGGTGTCAGCAGGTCATTTGAGGATATGAAGAGGCTTGCAACAAAAAGAAAAAACGACAGCGACAAAACCCAACCTACAACATTGGGTTTACATGTATTCGCGTTCGATTCAGACCCTTCTCTAGCCAAAGAAAAAATTCCTTTTTCATTGTGGATTTCAATGCCCCTTTAACGGCCCCCTGCCACAAAACTTAAGCATTGAAATACCAACATAAAACAAGCCTGAATCAATCAGCGCTGCATACCCCAACGCTTCACCGTCACCCTCTCCAGCGTATCGAACACCAGATTCTCCACCAGCAAGCCGATCAGAATCACCACCGCCAACCCGGCAAACACCTTGTCGGTATACAGCTCATTACGATTCTGAAAGATGTACCAACCCAGCCCGCCCTTGCCACTGGTCGCACCAAAAACCAATTCAGCGGCAATCAACGTGCGCCAGGCAAACGCCCAGCCGATCTTCAACCCGGCGAGAATCGACGGCAGCGCTGCCGGAATCAGGATGAACAGCACCAGCCGCAAGCCCTTCAAACCATAATTGCGCCCAGCCATGCGCAGTGTCTCGGAAACGCCGAGAAACCCGGCATAGGTGTTCAGCGCCAACGCCCACAACACCGAATGCACCAGCACGAAAATCAGGCTGTTCTGCCCCAGGCCAAACCACAGCAGCGCCAATGGCAGCAGGGCAATCGCCGGCAACGGGTTGAACATCGAAGTCATCGTGCTCAGCAGATCACGGCCCAACTGCGTCGATACGGCCAACGTGGTCAGGGCGAACGCCAAAACGATGCCGATCAGATAACCCTTGATCAGCACCACCAGCGATATCCACACCTTGGCCAATAACTCACCACTGAGCAGCCCGTCGAACAACGCATGGCTGGTCTGCAAGAAACTCGGCAGCATCAGGTCGTTGTTCTGAATCCGCGCGACCACTTCCCACACGACTGCGAGCACAATCAGGATCAGGCCTTTACGCAGCCAGCCCTGTTGCCACAGCCGCGTGCCGAGCGACAACTCCCGCTCGACCGGCACTTCAGTCAGCGGCTCCAGAACAATTTCAAACTCTTCACGCACAGATGATGAATGGCTCATCGGGTAATCCTCCTGGCCGCTCAATAGGCAATGCGAATGTCATTGAAGTCGTGGTCACGCTCGGTTTCCGGCGACTGGCCTTCATCGAACAACAAACGATGAATGCGCCGCGCCGATTCCTGAAACGCCACGCCACCGAGGCTGTGCAGATCGTATTGATGGCTGTGCACTTCGGCGCGCACTCGGCCGGGATGCGGCGACAGCAGCAGGATGCGATTACCGACCACCAGCGCCTCTTCAATCGAGTGGGTGACGAACAGCAGAGTGAAGCGCACCTCTTCCCAGAGCAGCAGCAACTCTTCCTGCATCTTGCGGCGGGTCAGCGCATCGAGTGCGGCGAACGGTTCGTCCATCAAGAGGATTTTCGGCTGCATCGCCAACGCCCGGGCAATCGCCACGCGCGCTTTCATGCCGCCGGACAAGGTGTGCGGATAGGCATCGGCGAATGCCGCCAGTCCGACCTTTTCCAGATAGTGCAGCGCACGCTCTTCGGCTTCTTTTTTCTTCAGGGTACGCGAGGCAAGCAGTGGAAACATCACGTTCTGTTTGACGGTTTTCCACGGCGGCAGTTGATCGAATTCCTGAAACACTACGATGCGGTCCGGCCCCGGCGCGTCGACGCGCTGGCCTTGCAGACGGATCTCGCCTTCGCACGGTTGAATGAACCCGGCGACCGCCTTCAGCAACGTGGATTTGCCGCAACCGGACGGGCCGAGCAGCACGTAGCGATCGGCCGGATCAATTTCAAAACTGACTTGGTGGGTGGCGCGCACCACGCGTTGCGGCGTGCGGTATTCGAGGCTGACATGATCGACCGCCAGCAACGCGTCGCTGCGGGCGATCGGGTTGCTGGCCGCGTGGCCTGGCAAGGGAGCGTTCATTTTTTGATCAATCTCCGGCGAATCAGAAAGGCGCGTCGCCCTGAATGGTCGTGCGATACAGCTTGCGGCGCAGGTGCGCGGGGCAGCCGGCGGCGAGATGGATCAGCGAACGGTTGTCCCAGAACACCAGATCGTGGGGCTGCCACTGATGGCGGTAGATGTTCTGCGGCAGCACGCTGTGGGCGTAGAGCTCGCTCAGCAGCTGCTGGCTCTCGTCTTCCGGGAGGCCGACGATGCGCGTGGTGAAACCTTCGCTGACGAACAACGCCTTGCGGCCGTTTTCCGGGTGCGTACGCACCACCGGGTGCACCACTTCCGCGACCTGGGCCAGTTGCTCCGGGGTCAGGGTCGGGCGCCAGTTGCCTTCGAATTTGGTTTCGCTGTAGCGCGCCGTGTAGGAATGCGCAGCACTGCGGCCTTCGACCGCTTTGCGCAATGCCTCGGGCAAGCTGTCCCAGGCTTTGTGCATATCGGCGAACAGGGTGTCGCCACCCTCGGACGGCAACTCCTGCGCGTGGAGCATCGAACCGAGGCTCGGCAGCTCTTTATAAGAGAGGTCGGAGTGCCAGAACTTGCCGGCATCACCGAGGCCGATGTTCTGGCCGTTTTCGATGATGTTGGAAACGATGAGGATTTCCGGGTGGTTGGCCAGCAGGAACTGCTTGAGCACATGGATCTGCAACACGCCGAAGCGGCGGCTGAAGTCGATTTGCTGTTGCGGGGTGATTTGCTGGTCGCGGAACACCACGACGTGGTGATCCAGGTGCGCGCGATGAATGCGCGCAAAGTCCTGATCATTGATCGGCCGGCTGAGGTCAAGGCCAATGATCTCGGCGCCGACGGCACCGCTGAACGGGCGGATTTCAAAGGATTGCGGCGCGGCGGTCGCGGCGCTTGGGGAAGCAGTAGCTGCGGACATCTTTCCATCTCCCACGCACGGCGCGCTCACGGGCGCGCTCGTCGATCAGACACTCACGCTGGATTGCGTGTTGGTTCAGGTCGTGCGGCGCGCCGATTGGTCGGCAGGTACGCAGGGGGATGACTTTATAGCTATAAGAATCGGAAATTAAATACCGTTAATGAATAACGATATGGCGATTGGTGCGGAATGAACTGGATGGTGAGTGACGGTTTTTGTCACTTACTGACAGAGATGTGGTGTTTGGGCTGCCGCTATCGCGAGCAGGCTCACTCCTACAGGGATCGCATTCCTCTGGAGAAATGCGGTTACTGTAGGAGTGAGCCTGCTCGCGAAGAGGCCGTCAGCAGCGCTGAAGATCTAGCGCTCGTGCAACGCCTCTGCCCGCGCACGGATGATCGGTTTGAGCAGATAACTCAACACCGACTTCTTGCCGGTAATGATGTCCACCGACGCGACCATCCCCGGGATGATCAGCAACGGCTTTTCATCGGTACCCAAGTGGCTGCGCTCAGTACGCACCTTGATGATGTAGTACGTGGTTTTCTTGTCTTCGTCGGTAATGGTGTCGGCACCAATCTGCTCAAGCTTGGCTTTGAGCCCGCCGTAAATGGTGTAGTCGTAGGCGGTGAACTTGACGATCGCTTCCTGCCCCGGATGCAGGAAGGCAATGTCTTGCGGGCGGATCTTGGCTTCGACCAGTAGTGTGTCGTCTAGCGGTACGATTTCGACCATGTCGCTGCCCGGCTGGATCACGCCGCCGATGGTGTTGACCAGCAACTTGTTGACGATGCCGCGCACCGGCGATGTCACCAGCGTGCGGCTGACGCGGTCTTCCAGCGCCTTGCCCGTCGCGCTGGCCTTGTTCAGGTCGGTGCGGGCTTCGTTGAGTTGGGTCAGCGCTTCGCTGCGGAACTTGCCGCGCGTCTCGTCGATCTTGCGCTGCACTTCCTTGATCGCCGATTCGGCACGCGGGATGGCCAACGTCGTTGCATCCAGCTGACCACGAGTTTCCACCTCGGCACGCTTCAGACGCAAGACCTCCACTGGAGACACCGCGCCCTGCGCCACCAGCGGCTCGGACATGTTGATTTCCTGACGCTGCAAACCGAGTTGCTGGCGATACTGCGCTTGCTTGGAGGCGAATTCGCGCAGCTCTTGCTGACGCTGGATCAACTGCTCCTGCAAACCACCAATCTCGTCGTGCAACTGCTGACGGCGGCTGATGTACAGCGACTCTTCACTCTTGGCCTGACCGGGCACGGCTTTGAGCACGTCCTCGGGGAAATTCAGCGGACGGTCATCGACCTCGGCGCTGAGGCGTTCTACGCGCAGCAGCATCGACAGGCGATCGGCTTCAGTTTCACCGACGTTCGACGCAAATCGCGTGTCGTCTAGACGAATCAGCGGTGCACCGGCTTCGACAATCTGGCCTTCCTTGACGAACAGTTCGGAGATGATCCCGCCCTCAAGGTTCTGGATTTTCTGGATCTTCGACGACGGAATCGCTTTGCCGTCGCCCTTGGTCACTTCGTCGATCACGGCGAAGTTGGCCCACAGCAGCAGAAAGATAAAGAAGCCGATGATCGCCCAGATGGTCAGGCGCACGACGCGCGGGGCGTCCTCGATCAGCGCTTTGTTGACCTCCGGCAGTGGCTGGCCCTGCAGTGATGCCGAGCCTTTGAAGTAGCGACGGATCGAATCCTTGAAACCCGACTTAAGCAACACTGATCTGCCCCTTCTTCAACGCTTCCATCACGGCGGCTTTCGGGCCATCGGCGAGAATTTGCCCACGGTCGATCACCAGCAGACGATCGACCAGCGACAACAGTGAAGCCCGGTGCGTCACCAGCACCACGGTCTTGTTTTCAATCACCGCGGCGAGGCGTTGCTTGAGGCGTTCTTCACCGGTGTTGTCCATCGCACTGGTCGGCTCGTCCATCAGCAGGATCGGCGGATTGAGCAACAGCGCCCTGGCCAGTGCGACGTTCTGCCGTTGACCACCGGAGAGGTTCTGCCCGCGCTCGCCGACTTGCAGCTCGTAACCTTGTGGATGCAGACGGGCGAATTCGTGGACGCCGGCCAGTTCGGCGGCTTGCAGGACGAGTTCGTCTTCTACATAACGGGCGCCGGAGACGAGGTTGTCACGCAGGGTGCCGGCCAGCAGTTGGATGTCTTGCGGCACGTAGCCAATGTTGTAGCGCAGTTCGCTGACGTCGATCTGACGGATATCCACACCGTCGACCAGCAGCGCGCCGTCGTCCGGCTGATACAGGCCGACCAGCAATTTCGCCAGCGAACTCTTGCCCGAGCCGCTGCGGCCGATGATGCCGATCTTCTCGCCGGGACGAATCACCAGATTGATGTTCTTCAGCGCCGGGTTCTGTTGTTCCGGGTAAGTGAAGCTGAGCTGGCGGCACTCGATCGCGCCTTGCAAAACCTTGCGGCTCAGCGGGCGCTCTTCAAAATTGCGCTCTTGCGGCAACTCCATCATCTGGTCGACCGAGGTCATGGTCACGCGGGCTTGCTGATAACGGGTCAACAGACCCGACAGCGAGGCCAACGGGCTCAGTGCGCGACCGCTGAGCATGTAGCAGGCAATCAGACCGCCCATGCTCAGGTTGCCGGCGATGATCTGGTACACGCCGAAGACGATCATGATCACCCCGGCCAGTTGCTGGATCAGCAGGGTGATGTTCATCGCCAGGCCGGAGAGCATTTTCACCCGCAGCTCGAGGCGGCTGAGGGTGCCGATGGTCTGTTCCCACTGGTACTGGCGTTCGCTCTCCGCGTTATTGACCTTCACCGCGTCGAGACCGGCGAGGGTTTCGATCAGGCTCGACTGGCGCTCGGCGCCAAGGGCCATGGTGCGCTCCATGGTCGCCACCAGCGGCTTCTGCAAGGCGTAGCCGATCAGCAGGGCAATCGGGAACGCCAGCACCGGAATCCACACCAGATGCCCGCCGAGAATGGCGATGACGATGAAGATCAGGATGGTGAACGGCAGGTCGATCAGGCTGGTCAGGGTCAGCGAGGCGAGGAAGTCGCGCAGGCTCTGAAATTCGTGGATGTTCTGCGCGAAGCTGCCGACTCGCGCCGGACGGTATTTCATCGCCATGCCGACAATGCGCTCGAACAGCGTCGCGGAGATGATCAGGTCGGTTTTCTTCCCGGCCAGATCCAGGCACAGGGCGCGCAGACTCTTGAGGATCAGGTCAAAGATGTAGGCGCCGGTGATGCCCAACGCCAGAACCCACAGGGTCGCTTCGGCCTGGTTCGGCACCACGCGATCGTAGACGTTCATCACGAACAGCGGCGCGGCCATGGCGATGATGTTGATCAGGAAACTCGCGGCAATCGCATCGGCGTACAGCCAGCGCGAACGCTTGAGGGTGTCGCGGAACCACGAGCGCGCACGCGGAATCAGCGTGCCGTGGTTGACGTCGAATTTGTGTTGCGGCTGGGCGAAGAAGACTTTGCCGGTGTAATCGTCAGCGAGCAATTCGCGACTGACAATCGACTCACCACCATCGGTTTCACTGAGCAACACCCGCGCTTCGTTATCGCCCTGCCAGCCGAGCAGGACGGCGCTGCGGCCATCCTTGAGCAGCAACAGTGCCGGCATGGCGATCGCCGGAATTTCTTCCAGTTTGCGCTGCAATACCCGACCTTGCAGGCCGGCGCGAGCTGCCGCGCGGGGCAGCAACTCGACACTCAGGCGTTGTTTGGGCAGCGGCAGTCCGGTGGTCAGCATCGCCGCGCTGGCGGGTTTCTGGTGCAGCATGCAAAGGGCGAGCAGTCCGTCCAGTAAAGGATCGTCGTGCAACGCGCGTGGATCATGACTGAGTTGAACTCGACTGACTTCTGATTCCACGCTCGACACTCTTTGACAGTTGAAAAGGGATAACTCAATTCATCCCAGGCAGCTGGACCTTGGGCTTGACGTCGTTTTGCACAACGGATGCCAACGGTGCGACCACTCCCTGGCTTCTGAGCAACTCGCCCATGGTCGCCTTGATTCGGTACTGAGTAAATAACTGAATGTTTTTGATTTCAGCCAGACGCCGCGAAGCGGTGAACAACTCGTTTTCGCTGTCGAGCAAATCGAGCAGGGTACGCTCGCCGAGGCTGAACTGACGCTGGTAGGCGGTGCGCACCGAGGTGCTGTGATCGACGTATTGCTGCGCGATCGGCACCTGGGCATTAGCGTTGTTCAAGGCGTTCCAGGCCAGACCGAGTTCTTCGTTCAACTGGCGCAGGGCGTTGTTGCGAATATCCAAAGCCTGGTTCGACAGGTACGACTTGGATTCCAGATCGGCCTTGTTGCTGCCACCGGAATAGAGGTTGAAGCGCATGCGCAGCATGGCTTGCCATTCGTTGTTGTGACCGTTCTGGCCGTCGAGGTCGTTGTCGGCGGTGCGGCCCAGTTCGGCGTCGAAACGTGGGTAAAAGGTCGACTTGGCGGTTTCGTATTGCTTCTCGGCGGCGGCGATGTCGGACTCGGCCGAGCGCAGGATCGGGCTGTTTTCCAACATTTGCTGGCGCGCTTCATTGAGGTTGGCCGGCATCATCGCCATGAACGGTGCCGGACGCTCGAGTTGATCAGGCATCTGGCCGACGGCGCTGAGGAAGTTGGTTTCCGAGTCGGCGAGGTTGGTCTGCTCGGTGATCAGGTTGTTGCGGGCCTGGGCCATCCGCGCTTCGGCCTGATCGAGGTCGGCACCGCTGCCGACGCCACGCTGGGTGCGCAACTGGATCTGGTCGTAGATGCGCTGGTGGCTCTTGAGGTTTTCTTCGGCCAGACGCACGAATTCGCGGCGGGTCAGCACGTCCAGATAGACCTGGGCGACGGTCAGCGCGGTGCGCTCGGAAGTACCGAGCAACGAGTAAGCGCGGGAGTTGACGGTGGCTTGTTGACGCCCGACCTCGCTGGACGTCGCAAAACCGTCAAAGACCATTTGCGAGAGACGTAAACTTGACTCGCTACGATTCAGGGTTTCGTAGTGGTTACCGGAATTGGCGCGGGTGGTGACGCTGTCGGTACCCTCACGGCCATAACCGCCGAGCAGATCGACCTTCGGCAGGTATCCACCTTTTGCCGCTCTTAACTGATAATCCGCAGCCAAACGACTGTTGACCCCTGCCTGGATTTCCGGATGGACATCCAGTGCCTGCTGCATGGCTTCTGGTAAGGATTGTGCTTGTACAAAAGAGGCGGCGAGGGCGAAGGGTACGGCGAAAAGCAGGGGCGAACGCATGATAGGAATTTCCCAGAACTTCTTGTCTTGAATCACAGCAAAACGTGGCGCTGCGTCGGATGATGGCAACCAGATTGACCGTATGTCGGAAAGTTCAAAACAGGAACTGGATCACACGCTGAAGGACAGGTCGCCGCGGAAATATCAATGTGACATTAGTGGGGCGATTGTTTAGGATGGCACCCAGAAGGTCAATAGTTTGGCATAAAGTTAATAGCGAAAGAATCTAGCCAAATTATTGACGAAAAGACGCGTCAAACTTGTTTCGCAAATTTTTAAAGTACGTCCAGACTGAATCGGCGCCCATGCCGTCAGGTCCATGGAAGTCAACTGAACGTGACACCCGGAGAGTCTTCAATGAGCAGTGTTGTTGCCATCGTCAAAAGCATTGTCGGTCAGGTATTCGTGGTGTCCCCAGAGGGCGTGCGTCGCGTACTCGTTGAAGGCGATCGTCTGTTTGTCGGCGACCAGATCGACACCGGCCTCTCCGGCGCCGTGTCGCTTGAATTGGCCGATGGCCGCACCCTTGATCTGGGCCGTGAAACTCAGTGGAGCGCCAACGCGCCCGACTCCAGCACTGATTTGGCCGAAGCCACCGCGCAGGCAGCGCCGTCGGTAGCCGAACTGCAGCAAGCCATCGCCGCCGGTGTCGACCCGACCACCGCGCTGGACGCTACTGCTGCCGGCCCAAGCGCCGCAGGCACGGGCGGTGCTGCCGGTGGCGGTCACAGCTTCGTGATGCTCGATGCCACCGCTGGCCGCGTTGACCCGACCATTGGCTTCCCGACCGCAGGCATCAACGCTGCCGGTCAAGCTGCGCAAAACATTACCGGCGGCCAGACCACCGATACCACCACCAACGCCCTGCGTGATTCGACCCTGAGCCTCAGCGCCACGCCGTCCATCACCGAAGCCGGCGGTGTGCTGGTGTACACCGCGACCCTGACCCAGGCGCCGCTGACCGACCTGACCATCACCCTGTCCAACGGCGCGGTGATCGTGATTCCGGCCGGTGCAACCACCGGCACCGTCAACGTGCCACTGGCGCCGAACGACACCGTTTATAACGACCCGACCCAGATCGACGTGACCGTCACCGGCACCACCGGCGGCAATGGCATCACCGTGACCCCGCCGACCACTCCGGCCACGACCCAGGTCACCGACACCATCGACACCACCACCGTCACCCTGACGGCCGGGCCGAGTGTCACCGAAGGCGGCCAGATCACGTACACCGCGACCCTGACCAACCCGGCGCAAACCCCGGTGACCGTCACCCTGTCGAACGGCTCGACCATCACCATCGGCGCCGGCCAGACCACCGGCACCGTCAACGTGCCGACTCCAGCCAACGACGTCTATAACAACGGCAGCACCGTCACCACCACCATCACCGGTGCGACTGGCGGCAACTTCGAAAACCTGGTGCCGAACCCGACGCCAGCGGTGACCACCATCACCGACTCGATCGACACCACCAACCTGACCCTGACTGCCACCGGCACAGTGGTCGAAGGCGGCCAGATCACCTACACCGCGACCCTGACCAACCCGGCGCAAACCCCGGTGACCGTCACCCTGTCGAACGGTTCGACCATCACCATTGAGGCTGGCCAGACCACCGGCACCGTCAACGTGCCGACGGCGGCCAATGACGTCTACAACAATGGCGGCACTGTCAGCACCACCATTACTGGCGCCAGCGGCGGCAACTTTGAAAACCTGGTGCCAAACACCACGCCAGCCACCACCACGGTTACCGACTCGGTCGACACCACCAGCGTGAGCCTCACCGCTACCGGCACCGTCGTCGAAGGCGGCCAGATCACCTACACCGCGACGCTGACCAACGCAGCGCAAACTCCGGTGACGATCACCCTGTCGAACGGTTCGACCATC
>NZ_AKJR01000150.1:0-5718 GCF_000282235.1 Pseudomonas sp. GM24
CTATACATCGACCTGAAACACTGAGTCGATTATGGATTCACCGACATTCGTTCAGGTCGGTGCATCTCTCGAATATCCCCCATTCGCCCCCTCTCCCTCCGGGCGGTCCGACGTTTCGGGAGGGCTAGGGTGAGGGTAGCGGTGTATTTGACACACTCAAGCCGCCGCCCACGCCTGCAAACTCAAATGCGCCTTCTCCCCCGGCGCCAGATGCAGGCTGTCCGTCCCGCCCGCCGCCGCTTCCACGCACACGAACTCCGAAATCTCATCCCACGTCACGCCCAACAACGGCCGCGCTCCCGGATGCCACACCACCGTGTCCGCGCTGTCCCCGGTATCGATGCACAACTCACGCTGCCAGGCGTGATCTTTCAACTGCAATTCGCCGTCGTGCTGGAACACCCGCTGACAGCCGCCATCCACCCGCAACTCACCTTCCTGCTGGCAAACCTGGCGATTCAACTGGTCATAACCCTGCGCTCCTTCGAGCCCAGACAGCGCTATCTCACCGACATCGCCAATACGCCAGTAAGCATGCAAAGCCTGGCTCAACTGGCACGGCATGTCGTCCTGATGCTCGGTGCTCAGGCGTAATTCCATGCGTTCGCCCAGGTGTGCATGCAAATCAACCTGCCAGTCGCACAGCTGCAATTGCCAATGCAGGCGCACGCCGTCTTCGGCGCTGCTGCTGTCGAGCAACTTCCAGTCGAGCAACCGCGCCCAGCCATGCGATGGCCAGGCGTTTTCGCTCGGATGACGGCCATACCACGGCCAGCACACCGGCACACCACCGCGAATGGCACCCACGTGCGGCCACTTCGCCGCACACCACAACCACGGCTTTTGCCCACGCGGCTGAAAGTGCAGCAACTGCGCGCCCTGACGACTGAACACCGCCTGACACAGCGGGTGATCGATCACCAAGACGTCGCGCATCTGATAGCGCTCCCAAGCGAAAACCGGTTGTTCACGCAGGGATTTGAAGAAGCGTTGTAGCGGATGCTCATGCATTGGCCACGGTTCCGAATTCAACTGTCACGGGGATTACTGCCCCTCAAAAAAAAGCGGACAGCCTGGGCTGTCCGCAAATATGCGCACATAGAGAGGAGCTTATCGCAGACGCGTTAGAACGTAGACTGAATTTTCAGGCCAGCGACCAATGCGTTGTCCACTTCATCCACACCGCCCGGGTGAGTGATGTACTGCAGGTTAGGACGTACGGTCAGCCAGTTGGTGACGTGGAAGCCGTAGTTGATCTCGTAGTTGTATTCGGTTTCGCGAATTGGCGAGAACACCGGATTGTCGTAGTCCGACACACCGTTGGAAGCGTTCAGCAGCTCGGCGTTTTTCTTCACGTCATCGTTGACGTGGATACGCGCCGCGCCGATACCGACGTCATCCTTCGGACGCGCGTCGAACGGGCCTTTGTAGACGAACATCACCGACTGGTAGTTGTCGATGAAGTTGGTGTCTTTGTCGTGGAACGTGGCGTTGGCCGCGATATTCAGACCGCGAGAAGCATCACCGTTGTGGCTGGTGAGTTGCTGTTGCGCGACGAACCAGTAGCCGCTTTTGCTGCTGTGGGTTTTGTACGCGTCGCCAGTGGTGGCGGCGTCGAAACCGTTGACGTCTTCACGAACGTCGTCGGCATCGGCCGTGCTCTTGTAGTAACCGACGCGGTATTCGCCCGGCAGGCTGTTGACCTTCGGCGACCAGACCAACTCAACCGGCAACACAGTACCTTTGGTGCCGCTGCCGCTGAGTTTGAAGCCGTTGCCGTGTTCCAGCTGCGACGGGTTCTGGTTGTACGCACCGATTTGCGCGTAGAGCTCGTCGTTGATGTTGTACTTCACACGGATCGCGGCCTGGCTGACCGGCCAGTTGTACCAGATGTTGGTTGCCCAGTTACCCACTTGCGAACCACAGAACGCGAGGTTCTGGAAGTCGCACGGGAAGGTGTTGAAGTCTTCGCCTTCACCGAAGTAACCGGCCTTGACGTCGAGTTTGTTGTCGAAGAACTGGTGCTGAATCCACAACTGGGTCAGACGCACCATGTGGCCACGACCGTAAACTTCTTGCGAGGAGCTCAAGGTGCCGGCACGCGGATCGCCAACGCGGTCGTTGGAGATGTTGTAACCGTTACGGTTGGTCAGCTGGATCTTCGCCTGGGTGTTATCCCAGCCCCAGAGCTTTTGCAGATCGAGTGCCACGCCCAGACCGAACTGGTCAGCGTAACGCGCGGTCTTGTCGTCGTTGTAGCCACCGTTCAGGTTGCCACCGACTTCCCCAACGTAGTCAGCCTTGATGTCGATACCCTGCTCGATCAGCTTGGTACGCTCGCCACCCCAGTCGCCGGTCATCCATTTCGAATCGGAACTGAAGGCATCCGCCGCCATGGCGTTACCGGCCAGCACCAAGGCCGCCGCAGCCGACACTTGGCAGATCAACCGGGCATTGACGTGTTTCTTTTTCATCCCTACATCCTCGTCTTTATTGTTATTAACTGTTTTTATCTAACGCGGTTTACATAAATTGCGATGGATTACAGGCAATCCACCGCGTGCTCCTTTTGGAATCCAATCCCTGTGGGAGCTGGCTTGCCAGCGATGGCGGTGCTTCAGGC
This sequence comes from Pseudomonas sp. GM24, assembly GCF_000282235.1. Lineage (NCBI taxonomy): Bacteria > Pseudomonadati > Pseudomonadota > Gammaproteobacteria > Pseudomonadales > Pseudomonadaceae > Pseudomonas > Pseudomonas sp. GM24. The sequence goes on from NZ_AKJR01000150.1 coordinate 2,624, forward strand.
GACATCCATGTTGGATGTGCCGGCCTCATCGCTGGCAAGCCAGCTCCCACATGACCGCATTCCAGCATTGATCTTCAGCGGCCTTTGAATTGCGCCACGTTCGCAGACCGCGCATCGGTCTGTGGTTGGCCGGCAGTGCCGAGGCGCTCACCGGTCTTGGCATCGAACAACAACACTTTCGACGGATCGAATTGCAGCGTCAGGTTCTCGCCCACCTGCGGTGCCACGTCCGGCGCCAGACGGCAGCAGACTTTGGTTTCATTGAGGTTGACGAATACCAGCGTGTCCGGGCCGGTCGGCTCAGTCACCTGCACTTCGGCACGAATGCTTGGCAGGCCATTGCCCTCACCGTTCGCCAACACGATTTGCTCCGGGCGCAGGCCGAGGATCACTTCGCGATCTTCGAGCCCGGCGTCCTGCATGCTCATCGGCAGCTCGCAACGCGCCTGACCGCTGTCGAGCAGCGCCAGCAGACGACCGTCCTTGCGTTGCAGACGCAGCGGAATGAAGTTCATCGGCGGTGAACCGATGAAACTCGCGACGAACAGGTTGGCCGGGTCGTTGTAGATCTCTTTTGGCGTGCCGAACTGCTGAATGATGCCGTCCTTCATCACCGCAACCTTGTCGCCCAGGGTCATCGCTTCGATCTGGTCGTGGGTCACGTAGACCGTGGTGGTTTTCAGGCGCTGATGCATCAGTTTCATTTCGGTGCGCATCTCGACGCGCAGCTTGGCGTCGAGGTTGGACAGCGGTTCGTCGAACAGATAAATCTTTGGTCGACGTGCCAGTGCACGGCCCATCGCCACACGCTGCTGCTGACCACCGGAAAGCTGACCCGGCTTGCGATTGAGCAGGTGCTCGATCTGCAGCAGTTTGGCCACGCGCGCGACTTCTTCATCGATCGCCGACTGCGGCATCTTGCGAATCTTCAGACCGAACTCAATGTTCTCGCGCACGCTCATGGTCGGGTACAGCGCGTAGGACTGGAACACCATGGCGATGTCGCGATCCTTCGGGCTCATGCCGCTGACGTCTTGATCACCGATCATGATCGCGCCGCCGGTGATGGTTTCCAGACCGGCGATGCAGTTCATCAAGGTCGATTTGCCGCAGCCCGACGGGCCGACGAGGATCAGGAACTCACCGTCCTTGATCGACAGTTCAATGTTCTTCAGGGTGTCCGGCAGGCCGGCACCGTAGGTCTTGTTGACGTTGCGAAGTTCGAGCGTTGCCATGATTACCCCTTGACTGCGCCGGCCGTCAGCCCGCGCACGAAATACTTGCCTGCGACCACATAGACCAGCAGGGTCGGCAGGCCGGCGATCATCGCCGCTGCCATATCAACGTTGTATTCCTTGGCGCCGGTGCTGGTGTTGACCAGGTTGTTCAGCGCTACCGTAATCGGCTGCGAATCACCGCTGGAGAACACCACACCAAACAGGAAGTCGTTCCAGATCTGGGTGAACTGCCAGATCAGGCAAACCATGATGATCGGCGTCGACATCGGCAGAATGATCCGGCGGAAAATCGTGAAGAAACCCGCGCCGTCCAGACGTGCAGCTTTCACCAGCGCATCCGGAATGCTCACGTAGTAGTTACGGAAGAACAGCGTGGTGAACGCCAGACCGTAAACCACATGGATAAACACCAGGCCGGTGGTGGTGCTTGCCAGGCCCATCTTGCCGAGGGTGAACGAGGCTGGCAGCAGCACGGTCTGGAATGGCAGGAAGCAGCCGAACAACAGCAGACCGAAGAACAGCTGCGAACCACGGAAGCGCCAGAACGACAGCACATAACCGTTCAACGCACCGATGGCGGTGGAGATGATCACGGCCGGAACGGTGATCTTGATCGAGTTCCAGAAGTAACCGTCAACCGTGGCCCAGGCCTTGACCCAGCCAATGCCGCTGACCACGGTCGGCCAGCTCAGCAGGTTGCCGGTGCTGATGTCTTCCGGAGTCTTGAAGCTGGTCAGCAACATGACCACCAGCGGCACCAGATAAAGCAGTACGGCGAGGATCAGCACCGCGTAGATCGCGATGCGACTCAGGCTGATCGCAGGTTTGGCAGCGAGACTAGTCATTGCGCTTGGTCCTCAGCTCGGAATACAGGTAAGGCACGATGATCGCGAGGATCGCACCGAGCATCAGAATCGCACTGGCCGAGCCCATGCCCATCTGGCCGCGACTGAAGGTGAAGGAATACATGAACATCGCGGGCAGGTCGGAGGAGTAACCCGGGCCGCCGGCAGTCATCGCCGCGACCAGGTCGAAGCTCTTGATCGCGATGTGCGCCAGAATCATCACCGCACTGAAGAACACCGGACGCAGGCTTGGCAGCACCACTTTCCAGTAGATCGTCGGCATGCTCGCGCCATCGATCTGCGCGGCACGGATGATCGATTGATCAACACCACGCAGGCCGGCAAGGAACATCGCCATGATGAAGCCCGAGGCTTGCCACACAGCGGCGATCACCAAGCAGTAAACCACGCGATCGGGGTCAATCAGCCAGTCGAGACGGAAGCCTTCCCAGCCCCAGTCACGCAACAATTTGTCCAGGCCCATGCCCGGGTTGAGCAGCCATTTCCACGCGGTACCGGTGACGATCATCGAGAGCGCCATCGGGTACAGGTAAATGGTGCGGATAAAGCCTTCGCGACGGATGCGCTGATCGAGGAACACCGCCAGCAGCACGCCGATCACCAGGGTGATGCCGATGAACATACCGCCGAACACCGCGAGGTTTTTGCTCGCGACCCACCAGCGATCGTTGTCGAACAACCGCGCGTATTGCGCCAGACCGGCCCACTTGTAGTTGGGCAGGAAAGTCGAGGTGGTGAACGACAGCACGAACGTCCACAGGATGTAGCCATAGAAGCCCACCAGCACGATGAACATGCTCGGCGCCAGCACCAGTTTGGGTAGCCAGCGTTGCAATGCATCGAACGGCGAGGCCTTGCTGAACACAGCAACAGAACTCATGGGGAAATCCAGTACGAGAGAAAAGGACTACTTGGGCAACTCGCCCCCTTGTAGGAGTGAGCCTGCTCGCGATTGCGGTGTGTCAGTTGATAAATCTGTTACCTGACCAAC
>NZ_AKJR01000151.1:0-681 GCF_000282235.1 Pseudomonas sp. GM24
GTCGGTCACGGTAGTGCTGACCGGCGTTTTGTCAGCCACGAGGTTCTCGTAGTTACCGCCGGTCACGTTGGTGATCGCGTTGGTCAGCGGTGCATGACCGGTCAAAACGTCGTTTGGCGCGGTAGTGGTTGCGGTGCCGGTAGTCTGGCCTACACCGATGGTGATGGTTTGACCGTTCGACAGGGTTACCACGACTGGCGAACCGGTTACTGGCGCGCCGACGGTTGCGGTGTAGACGACGTTGCCGCCTTCAGCCGCTGTACCGGTCGCGGTCAGTTTCACCGTGGTGGTGTCGATGGTGTCGGTGACGCTGGTCACAGCCGGCGTCGTGCTCGGCACCAGGTTCTCGAAGTTACCACCGGTGGCGGTGCTGATCGTCGCCTGCACGGTGCCGGCGTCTTTGTAGACGTCGTCGGCCGGGGCTGGAACGGTCACGGTGCCAGTGGTTTTACCGGCGTCGATGGTGATCACTGCGCCGTTCGACAGGGTGACGGTCACTGGCGAGCCAGCGGCGTTGGTCAGGGTCGCGGTGTAAACGATCGAGCCGCCTTCAGCCACCGAGCCGGTCGCGCTCAGCGACAGGTTGGTGGTGTCGACGGTGTCGGTCACGGTGGTGCTGACCGGAGTTTTGTCGGCAACAAGGTTCTCGTAGTTGCCGCCGGTCACGTTGGTGATCGAGTT